>CANGOY010000070.1 GCA_947455585.1 Comamonadaceae bacterium | reverse complement strand
GGTCATCAAACACACCATCCTCTTCTGGCAAGCCGTGTTGCCACCACATGGGCAGCACGGCCACGGTGGCCACGCCTGTGCGTTCTTGCAGCATCTCAGGCGCGGGTGCGAGCAGCGATGCATCGCCACGAAACTTGTTGAGCACAAAGCCTGTGATGCGCGCTTGGTCTTCGGGTGGCAACAAGGCCCATGTGCCGTAGAGGTGGGCAAACGCACCGCCTTTGTCGATGTCGGTCACCAGCAAGCAGCGTGCATCTCCATGACGCGCCACGCGCAGGTTGACGATGTCGCTGGTCATCAGGTTGATCTCAGCGGGCGAGCCTGCGCCCTCGATCACCACCACATCGTTTTCGGCACGCAGCGCATCGAGGGATGCTGCGATTTGCGGCCACACTTTTTCGCTGCGGCCGCGCCAGGGGGTGTTCGTTAGCTCGTGGTTCACCTCGCCTAACAATACGACTTGACTGTGTGTGTCAGCCTCGGGTTTGAGCAGCAAAGGGTTCATGCGCACATCAGGCTCGGCCTTGGCCGCGAGTGCTTGGAAGTATTGGGCAGAACCCACTTCGCCTAGGCCGTTGTGTGAGGCCACCACACGCGCGTTGTTGCTCATGTTCTGCGCTTTGAAAGGGGCCACTTTCAAACCTTGACGTGCATACCAGCGACACAAGGCCGTGGTCAACCAGCTTTTGCCAGCGCCGCTGGAGGTGCCCAACACCATCACACACTTGGCCGTCATGGCAAATCCTTTAATCTTCGATGCCGCGTTGCGCGGGAATGCCTGCATTGAAGGCGTGTTTGATTTTGGTCATCTCAGTCACCGTGTCCGCCAGCTCAATCAACTCTGGCGGGCAACGTCTACCGGTCACGCACACGTGCACATCGATTGGACGAGCGCGCAACGTTGTCAACACGTCGTCTAGTGGCAGCCAACCGTAAATGAGTGGGTAGGTGATTTCATCCAGCACTAACAAGAAAAACTCACCACTCAAGATGGCGGCCTTGGCTTTTTGCCAGCCGTCACGCGCGAGCTGGGCCGAGTGCGCAAGATCTTTGCTTTTCCAGCTAAAGCCATCACCCAAGCCTTCCACCGAAATGCCGAGTTGTTCAAACATACGGTGCTCGCCAAAACGCGCAGTGGGTACTTTCATGAATTGGTAAATCTTCACAGCTTTGCCACGGCCATGCGCGCGCAAGGCCAAACCAAATGCGGCGGTGCTTTTGCCTTTGCCATCCCCCGTATTGACGATGAGCAAGCCGCGTCGCTCAGCTTGCGGCGTGACACGCGCGTAATTGACGGGCGGCTGTTCGATATGCATGTGCGGAGTTCTGATTAAAGCTTAGGCACAGCCACCCACTGTCCATCCAGCGAATGGATGGCAATGCGTTTGTCAAACACCACTTCTACGGCACGGTGCGTGGCAGCATCGGCACACGCGCCTTGGTGCACCACGCGGCCTGCTTGCATGACCACCATGTCGTCTGCATGCAGCGCCATGCCTACTTCATGCAGCACGCTGATGACGGTGGTGTGTTGCGCCGTGAGGCAGCGCACTTGCTCTAGCCAATCCACTTGGTGAGGTGGGTCAAGGTTGGCCAATGGCTCGTCCATCAACATCACTTGTGCCTGCACCGCCATGGCGCGAGCCAACAACACGCGCTGACGCTCGCCGCCCGAGAGCTGACCAATGGAACGATCGCGCCAGTTCCAAGTCTGTGTGGCTTTCAAAGCAGTTTCAACAACTGCATGATCATGTGCATTGGGCGCAGCCAGCCAGTCTTGATGCGGCATGCGTCCGAGCATGACCACATCCCACACGCGTAAATCATCAGAGGTCGATTCGTTTTGCCCCAACCACGACATCTGCTGCGCACGCTGTTTGCGGTCCATCGCCATCAATTCTTGGTCGAACAAAAAGATGCGACCTGTGACTGGCAACAAACCAGCCATGGCTTTAAGCAACGTGGACTTACCAGCGCCATTGGGGCCAACGACGCTGGTCCAACGGCCTGCCACAAACGACATATCAATGCCGTGCAACACCTCTTGCCCCGCAAGAGACACATGCACATCGCGTAAACGCAAAGCCATTAGTGGTGCATTCATTGCGTAGCCCTCGCCGTTTGGCTGCGGTACATCAGCCACAGCAAATAGCCGCCGCCCAACACAGCAGTCAGCACGCCCACAGGCATCTCTTGGGGAGACAGCAACAGTCGAGCGAGCAAGTCGGCCGAAAGCAATAACACGCCTCCCATCAAGGTGGAGAGCAACACAATCCAGTTGTGTTTAGTCTTCACCAGCGAGCGCACCAAGTGCGGCGCAGCCAAGCCAACAAACGCCACCAAACCGGTTTGGGCCACCGCCGTGCCAGTGGCCAATGCCAACACACACACCAGCGCCACGCGCACAGGCGCAAGCGGCAAACCCAAACTCAACGCGGTGGACTCACCCAAGCTCAAAGCATCCAGCACACGACTCAAGGCAAAAGCGACCAACACGCACACGAGCAACACGCCCAACATCAACAAACAGGAATTCCAACCCATGAAGCTGGTCGAGCCCAGCAAAAAACCTTGCATGCCTTGCAACACATCTGGGCGCATGAGCGTGATGAGGGAAGCCAACGCCCCGAGCACCACGCCCACAATCACACCTGCCAGCAACAAACGCAACGTGTGCTGCACACCACGCGCCAGCACTAGGGTGAGCATCACAGCCAATACAGCCCCCACAAACGCTGAGCCAGTTAACCCCAAGCGCACCAAAAACTCTGTAGCAAACGGGTTGCCACCAAACAGGGCCAAAGCCACCGCCACACCCAACGATGCACCAGAGGCACTGCCTAACAAATAAGGGTCTGCCAATGGGTTACGAAACAAGCCCTGCGCCAATGCGCCTGCGAGCCCCAGCAATGCACCTGCGGCACAAGCCCCCACGCTTCGCGGCAAACGGATGTCCCACACGATTTGCCAAGCGGTGTCGTCGTGCATGGCCGTGAGCCAGCTCTCGAGTCCTGTGCTGCCCACCGCGCTGCCCAAAGCAATGCCGAGCATGCACAGCACCAGCAAGCTCAATGCCACCACCACAGGCGACCAGCGTGGGCTGTGCGTCGTCATGGCTGTCCTTTCGGCTTGTCATTGGTTTTGTCAGTCAAACACTTGGCCATCAAGCGCGCAGCTTCAGCCATGCGCGGACCCGCACGCACCAAGACATCGGACTCTTCTGACTTGAAATGACACACACGCTGTGTGCGCATGGCACGCATGTTTTGCCAGCCAGGACGTGTAGTCATATCAGCAAAGTTGCTGTCACCTACCATGATGAGGTCGGGCTGCGCACGCACCACAAACTCCGGATTGATTTTGGGGAAAGGACCGAGCGACGCGGGCAAGATGTTGCGTGCACCTAAGCGCTGCAATGTTTCGCCGATGAACGACGACTCGCTGGCACCATACGGCGCACGGCTGACTTCAAAGTACACACGCTGACCTTTGGCCTGAGCAGGAATCGATTGCGCGGCGGCATTCACTGCAGCATCGATATGGCGCCACACGCGGTCACTCTCAACCACAGGTACATCCAACGCCTGCGCCACGATGCGCATGACACGCTGCACATCGGCATGCGAACGCGGCTCTAGTGACAGCACGGTGATGCCTAACGCAGTAAAGCGCTCAGCACCACGAGCCGAAGTGGCCATCAACACCAAGTCTGGCTTAGCTGCCACCACGCTTTCAATGTTGGGATCGATGCCGCCACCCATGCGTGGCAACTTGGCAATGCTCTCGGGCCAATTGGAATAACGGTCCACGCCCACCAACTTTTGACACTGCCCCAATGCACACACCGTCTCGGTGAGTGATGGCAATAGGCTGACGATGCGTTGTGGAGGCTTGGTAATGTTCACCTCGACTTGTCGGTCATCGCGAAGCACCACGGCTTGAGCGATGGCGCTTCCCCACAAGAGCGCGACCAGCGCAAACCTGCGGATTGCACTGATGCAACTATGCATGCGCCACCTCCCACTGCTGAATGATGCGGTGCAACTGCGCCACACCATCGGTCAACGCAGCAGGGCCTGGCTGCAAGATATCGGCAGATTTGATTTCAAAAATTTGGTGATTGCGAACCGCTGGCACGTCTTGCCAGCCTTCACGTGTAGCAGCTTTTTCAGGACGAAATTTCTTGCCACACAGCGAACCAATGATGATGTCGGGCGCACGCTCCACGATGGTTTGGCCGCCGGCAATGATGCGGTCTTTGCCCATGGGCATTTGCGCCAGCTCAGGAAAACAATCGTCGCCACCTGCAATATCTATTAGCTCCGACACCCAACGGATGCAGCTGATGTGGGGCTCGTCCCACTCTTCAAAATACACCCTGGGTCGACGTTTGAAAGTGGCAGCTTTTTGTTGAATGGCGTCTAACTGCGCACGCATCTGCTGCAAACGCTGCAAGCCCTGATCGGCTTGACCCACCATCGCAGCGACTTGGTAGAGCATCGAAAAAATCTCATCCACACTGCGTTGGTTAAACACCGTCACCTGCACACCTGCACGAATAAGCAAAGCCGCAATGTCGGCCTGCAAATCAGAAAACCCAAACACGCAATCAGGTTTGAGCGCCAAGATCTTGTCAATCTTGGCGCTCAAGAACGCGCTAACTTTGGGCTTTTCGTCCCGCGCACGACGTGGACGCACGGTGTAACCCGAGATACCCACAATGCGCGCATCTTCCCCCAGCGTGTACAGCCACTCGGTCGTTTCCTCGGTGAGGCAGACGATGCGTTGGGGGAATAGATCAAGCATTTAAGTTACTTGGGTTGGTATTGCAAGGTGGCGTAGATGCCGCGGCCTGGGGTGTTGTAACCATAAGCCAATTGATATTGACGATCAAACGCATTTTCCAGCTTCACGCGTGCGGTCCATTCGTTGTCGATTTTTCTTCCGATGTAGAAGGCCAAGGTGGAATAACCAGAAAGTACCGTACTTGTGAAGTTACTGTCTCGACGAGAACCTGCCGCGTAAAGTCTAGAGCCGAACTCATACCCTGAGAGCATTTTCGAAACATCCAAAGATCCATACTCTTTCGCACGTCTGGCTTGAGAGAGATTTTGTCCAACATCTCTCGGGTCTTGCAGTGTCACAGAAGACTTGATTGAGTACCCTTGAACTTTGGCTCGCGCAGTCAGCTCCCAACCCTTGGTATCAATATCGCTGTTGACGTACTGATAAGCATTGTTATAAATGATTGCGTCTTTCGCTTGGCTTTGGAAATAGATAACACGCATCAACACATCATCCGCTTCATATGTTGTGCCAACCTCTTGGCTATGGTGATGTTCTGGTTTGATATTCGCGTTTGAATTCACCGCATACACCGTTGGCGCACTAAAACCTGAGGACACCGTTCCGGTCAAGCGCCAAAATGAGTCAAGCTGATAACTAAAACCAAGCAAGCCTGTGTTCGCTGTGTAATTCCCTCCTGCTGAGCTATTTTCTTTTTGCTGGTGGAACTCATCGTGTCGAGCGTTGGCTTGGATACTCAACTTGTCAATCTGATGTGTTGCGCCAGCAAAATAGCCTTGACTTCGACGATTGAGCGCATAAGCAACAGCACTGTTTAAGCCTGTTGCATCAAACGCATCTTCGTTTAAATCTGCACCAAACACCGTTTTGGTTTGTGCCTGCAATTGATACGTGTTATTCCACGACAAGGCATTCTGACGTCCTCGAAAATAGCTATTAGTCCATGTGCTGCTTGGCCAAGGTGCACCGTTCAGAGTGTCATCGTATTTGTACTCAGAGTACGCCAAATTCAAATTACTGACCCAATCCGAATTGACCATTTGGCGAACATAACCTGAAACTGATTCGGTTGTTCTTTTGAACTTGTGAACATCTGTTGGCGCGTTTGAAAATGAGTTGCCATTGTCATAGTCCACGTTTGACGAGTTGTAATTCAAACGAACACCAATTTTCGTATCAGTGGAAATTCGCTTTTCAAATTTAGCTCCTGCGTATTGGTTCTTGTAACCATCAGTATCTGGGTTTGCTAGAGTTTTTTGGTTCGTATTCACAGCAGAAAAACCTGCTGACTTGTCTTGCCCCATATTCAAATCGAAGTTCACATCTTCGACTGTTCCACCATAGCCCACGGAGGCTTTCTGGGTGTTGTAGGAGCCCAGTGATGCACTGCCGTAAGCCTTAGGCACTCCTTTGTTTTCGCGAGTGATGATGTTAATCACACCTCCAATCGCACCATTCCCGTAAAGAGCGCTCACGTTACCTTTGAGGACTTCAACCCTTTCAATCTGATGTAAAGGAAAATCGGTCATTTGAATTGCACCGATCTGATCAACTTGAGCCCTAACTCCATCAATCAACACTACGGTATTGATACTGTCTTGGCCTCGCAAGAAAAACGAAGTGGTCGTCCCAGGCCCGCCATTTCGTCCAAATTCAAAGCCTGCTTCACCTTGCAACAAGTCAGCCAAAGTAGCGGCTTGCGACTTGTCAATGTCCGCACGCGTGATCACCGACACAGATGACAGCACCTGCGATAAAGGTTGCTCCATGCGCGAAGCAGAAACCACCACAGGATTGACTTCAATGCCCTGCGCTTGAACGCTAGCGGCAACTGCCAAAGACAAAACAGAAAGCGCAGGCGCAGAAAAACGCGCGAGTGCACGCGCACGAATACGGATAGATTTCTTCATGATTTAAATACCAACTTTTGTGCTCTCACCGCCTTCCCCGACAGT
The DNA here is from genome assembly GCA_947455585.1 of Comamonadaceae bacterium. GTDB lineage: Bacteria > Pseudomonadota > Gammaproteobacteria > Burkholderiales > Burkholderiaceae_C > Limnohabitans. The sequence goes on along the minus strand of CANGOY010000070.1, from coordinate 1,844 downwards.
GCTTGAGCGATTTAGCGGCACGTTTTAGGCGCACCGCCACCTTGTTGGCCGGTATCCGGGCTGGCGGAGACTACCTCTGTCGCCTTCCCATGCGCTTGTTCAAGGCGCTCAGTGGCTTGTGTGACAGAAGCGGAGCCAAAGGGCTCGTCCGCTTGACCGTTGCGGGGGCAGCGCAGGTTAGGTGTTGTCGCGCAAGTCGACGCAACCCTCCTGCTTCCCGTTGAACTGAGGCATGTGAACCACACCTCGAGCACCAACATTGATAATTTTAACGACTAACCTTGCAGCCACCTTAAAATGCTGAGGCCATGTCACAAACACCCCTGATCGATCAAATTGCCCAGCGCGTCGAACACTTGCTTCTGCGTCACGAAGAACTGCAACGCACCAATGCCTTGCTGGCTACCCAAGTGCAAGAACTTACGCATGAGCGCGACTTGCTCAAGTCCCGCCTGGGAGCCGCGCGCCACCGGATTGACGCATTGATTGACCGCCTGCCCCAAGGCGCAGAGGCCACGACAAAGGACAACGCGTGAAACAAATCGAAGTTCAAATCATGGGCCAAGGCTATGTGCTGGGTTGCCCCGAAGGTGGCGAAACGCGTTTGGGCGAAGCTGTGGGCAAAGTTGACGAGGCCATGTGCAAGATTCGCGATGCCGGAAAAATCAAAGCGCGCGACCGCATTGCTGTGCTGGCCGCTCTCAACTTGGCATTTGACTTAACCGACCGCCCGGCCGCTGCGCAAGCCAGTGGCGACAGCAGCGCCGCTAGCGCTAGCACCGACCTGCACAATTTGCTGCAGCGCATGGATGCAGTGCTCGCACGCGACAACCAGCTCATCTAAGCCCGCCTACAATCTGAGCGTCTGCAAGTCCTTAGGGCTTTATATTTCCTTGAACCAATGCTCATAGAGCTCGGGCTTGGAACATCGGTTGATGAGCGTGATCGTCTCGCGTCAGATGAACCCAACGTTGACCTGACCTCGCCCACCTGAACCCCCGGTTCAGGATGACGGTCCTAGGGAGCCTTGCAGACACCTTTTATTCTTTCAAGGCCTGCGCTCTCATGGACCTCCAACCCCAACTGATTTTTGAACTCGCCGCACTTGGCATTTGCACGGGCTTTTTAGCGGGGCTCCTCGGCATTGGGGGCGGCATGGTCATGGTGCCATTCATCACCTTCATGCTGTCGCACCGCGGTGTCGATGCAGACTTGGCCGTCAAGATGGCGATTGCCACCTCCATGGCCACCATCATCTTCACGTCAGTCTCTAGCGTGCGCGCGCACCACAAGCGTGGCGCTGTGCGTTGGGACTTGGTCAAAGGCTTGGCACCAGGCATTGTGCTGGGCAGCATGATTGGCAGCTTAGGAGTTTTTGCACTTCTCAAGGGCACTTACTTGGCTATCTTTTTTGGTTTGTTTGTGGGCTTCTCAGCCACGCAGATGTTCTTGGACAAGAAGCCCGCACCTACGCGCCAAGTGCCAGCAACCGCTGGTCTCATGGGCGCCGGTGGTGTGATTGGTTTTATCTCTGGTTTGGTCGGTGCAGGCGGCGGTTTTATCAGCGTGCCTTTTATGACTTGGTGCAACGTGGCCATTCACAACGCAGTAGCCACCAGCGCAGCGTTGGGCTTTCCCATTGCCGTGGCCAACGTGGTGGGCTATGTCATCAGCGGCATGTCTGTAGAAGGTTTGCCTGCAGATGCCTTTGGATTTATTTGGGTACCTGCCCTAGTGGTAATTGCCGCATGCAGCGTGTTCACTGCGCCTTTGGGTGCGAAGGCGGCGCACATGTTGCCCGTGAAGAAACTCAAGCGTGTGTTTGCCAGCGTGTTGTATGTGCT
>CANGOY010000069.1 GCA_947455585.1 Comamonadaceae bacterium | reverse complement strand
TAAAGAGTCGTTCAAGACCAGGACGTTGATAGGTCAGGTGTGGAAGCGTAGTAATACGTTAAGCTAACTGATACTAATTGCTCGTGCGACTTGACCCTATAACTTTGATCTATTGATCAAGGAAGTTATGCCAAGTGACGCATTCAAAAACAAAATCTGATATCTCTCTATGAATTCGTTGCCTTGATTTGATCAAGGTAACAACAAGTTATGCCTGATGACCATAGCAAGTTGGTACCACTCCTTCCCATCTCGAACAGGACAGTGAAACGACTTAGCGCCGATGATAGTGCGGGTTCCCGTGTGAAAGTAGGACATCGTCAGGCTATTACAGCCTCAGAAACCCCCACTCGATCGAGTGGGGGTTTTTGTTTTGTGCTTTTATTAATTGATATTCACAATATATTCTTCATTAACTGCGCACGCTTTACTTTTTTCTAGACTTTTACATTGCTCTATAAACCACGAGTCAAAACTCATTGCATTTAAGTGCGTCTTATGCAGAATTTGTAAGTATTGTGTTGATCGCGCCCACTCACGATAGTCTATGAGTTTGCTCTTTTGCAACTCCAATAACTTAAACTTAAGAAGAACTTTTGCCGCATATGTACTGTGTTTTTCGGGTGAATTCCTAAACTGCTCCAAACGAGTTCGAGCTCTCCATAGTGCACCTTTTACATCGGTAAATGCAGCCCCATGCCCAGGCAATATAAGCTTAGGATTAAGCCGCTCTATAACTCGAAGTGTTGATTCAACGTCATCGAATGCACTCAACCCCTCTATTTCAGGAAAAACGACACCAAAACCGTTTTCCCAAAGCGCATCTGCTGAGATCAAAATGCCGTCGTTTTCATTGAAAACGATGATCGAATGTGGGTCATGTCCGGGCGCTGCGTGAATGCGCCAAGACTTACCTGTAATTTTGAAACAATCCCCGTCGTGAAGAACGCCTGTTTTTGTAAAAGGCGGGCAGTGTTGCCCTGTTGGCGTGTAGGTCAATGCTGCCGCATCCCAATTGTCAACATATGACGCATGCCCTGGTGGAATAAGCGTTTCAAGATTTGGGAACGTGTCTTGTAACTGGGCATTTCCGCCGCAATGGTCGCTGTGCAAGTGTGTGTTGAGCAGTTTCGAAAGGGGACGTTGTTGCAATGCAGATTTAATCAGCGCTTCGGTCTGCTTCGCATGCGTCCAATAGCCAGAATCAATCAGAATGGATTGCGTGTCATCGTGAAGGAGAACATTGTTCGATGAGAGCCATCCTCTTTCAAAGAAAATAATTCCGTTGGGCAATGTGTGCATGTAGTTAGATTGTTAGTGTGCTGAGAGATTTCCGAAGAGATGAGCTATTTTTACAGCTGTGAAGCGCTCCTTGAATTAGGTCTTTATCTAAATACTGGTCTATAAATTTAGAGGCCGTTACCTAAACGCTGTCAGAATGAAGCAAGAATAGGGGGAAACCCGTAAAATAATGGCATGACTCTCGTTCAAACTCTTGCAAAAACAACCTTAATGGGAGGGAAACAAATGCTTCGCTTCACAGGTGTATCCCAAGAGCAGCTACTTAAAACAGAAGGCTTTTTGATCCCGATTACCCCTCTTACGAGCGAGCATTTGCAGCAAATTCTGAAGCATTTGTTGGCGTTGTCTACCCATGATCGATATTTACGATTCGGATACACGGCGACCGATGAGCATATTCAGCGCTATGTCGATGGCTTGAACTTCGAGCGCGATGAAATTTATGGTGTTTTTAATATCGAACTAGACATCATTGCCATGGCGCATTTGGCTTTGATAAAGGATGTTGGGCGTGAGTTCAGCGCTGAGTTTGGTGTGTCGGTGTCGGCCCAAGTGCGTGGCCGAGGTTATGGGGCTAGTTTGTTCGAGCGAGCCGTCATTCATGCGCGCAATGAAAAGGTGTACCAAATGTACATCCATGCCTTGAGTGAAAACGCGCCGATGATTCGCATTGCGCGTAAAGGCGGAGCGAGGATTGAGCGTGATGGTTCGGAAACTGAGGCTTATTTGCGTTTGCCAAAACGTGATTTGGACAGTCGCGTGACAGAGTTTGTGGCAGACCAATACGCAAAAACAAACTACAGCATCAAAGAAGATGCCAAGCGATTCTGGGACTTTTTAGCAAAAGTACAAGAAATTCGCGACGGTGTCCGTGGCGCACGTCACCAAGCGGCAGAATAAGTGTGAGCCCACGCGCTATGGGCTATGCTTATGGCTTGTGAGACTCTCGCAGCAATAGCTGCAACGCTGTGATACCCCCGCATTCCCGAGATACAGAAAAGCAAGACCAGCGCAGCTATTGGCAGCGCTTGGTTGAGTTCATACACCCCGGCCCCGATTCCCGTGAAGAGTTGCTTGATGCGCTGTCAGACGCAGAAGACAACCAAGTCATCGGTGCAGAAAGCCGCCTCATGCTCGAAGGTGTGCTGCGCATGGCCGACTTGACTGCAGGTCAAGTTATGGTGGCTGCACCACGGATGGACCTCATCAATCTTGATGCGCCGGTTGAAGAAAGTCTTCATCAGGTGATTGACACGGGGCATTCACGCTTTCCCGTCTACGAAGGAGAGCGCGACAACTTAGTAGGCATTTTGCTGGCGAAGGACTTGCTCAAACTCCAACGGGCGCCATCTTTAAATATTCGCACCTTGTTGCGTCCTCCGGTCTTTATCCCCGAAAGCAAAGGGTTGAACGATTTGTTGCGCGAATTCCGCAACACACGCAACCACATGGCGCTGGTTGTCGATGAGTTTGGCCGTATCGCTGGACTCATCACCATCGAAGACGTGCTCGAACAAATTGTGGGCGACATTGAAGATGAGTTCGACAGTCAAGAGGACGTAGGCGATATCTTTGCTTTGGCAGACCAAACCTATCGCGTTAGCGGCGATGCATCGCTTGAGCGCGTTGGCGAAGCATTTGGCACGCACCTCGAGGTCAACGCGGCAGAAGCGTCAGATGACACGCACTTCGACACAATTGGTGGCTTCATTGCACATGCCATGGGCCATGTGCCGCGTCGCGGAGAACACTTTGAAATTAACAAGCTACGTTTCGAGGTGTTGCACACCCGCGGCGGTGCTGTGAAGTGGTTCAAGGTGTATCAGGCACCTGAAAACAAAGCGCCGCAATAAAGCATGCAGCACAACGCACAGGCCAAACGGCAATGGCCCATCACCGCACACGTCACAATCGTCTTGCTCTTGGCGGGGTTGGCTCAAGCGCTGTCCCTCGCGTGGCCGTTTGACGGCGCATTTAAAGGTAATGCCCAAGGTTGGTTGCAATGCGCGAGCTTGGCGGTACTTGCCTACAACATCGACCGCAGCACCTCCGGTCTGCAGGCATTTGTCAAAACGTGGGTCTTTTCGCTCGTATGGCTCGCCGGTAGCATTTGGTGGTTGTTCATTTCTATGCATCAGTACGGTGGTTTGTCAGCCCCTGTTGCAGGCTTAGCCGTTGGCTTGATGGCTGCTGGACTGGCGTTGTTCTATGCAGTCGCAGGGGGCGTGTATCACGCAGTTTGTCAAACAGGCGTTGGCGTTCTGCCACGGGCCAGTGCGTTTGCAGCTGTTTGGGGGTTGGCTGAGATGGTACGCGGCACGCTTTGGACAGGCTTCCCGTGGGGTGCCGTGGGATATGCACATGTCGACAGCCTGTTGCAACACTGGGCGCCATGGGCTGGCGTTTATGGACTATGTGCACTGTCCGCATTTATCGCAATGGCTGTCGCGGCTGAAAGAAAAAATAGCCGAACCACGATGCGCTCGACTCAGATATTCGCTGCCGTCATCGTGTCCTTACTTGGCTACACATGGGTCACCTCACCAAGCAGAAGCGGAAACGAGGCGTCGCTTTCGACACGACCGCTCAGCGTCACCTTGCTGCAAGGCAACATCCCACAAGATTTAAAGTTCGGCGAGGGCGTCAGCCTTGCGTTGCGTGATTACAAAGAGGCATTGCTGTCCAGCACCAGCGACCTCACCGTCACGCCCGAAACCGCCATACCCCTCATTCAGCAACAAATGCCGGAGCACTACTGGAGCCAGCTAGAGAATCACTTTTCTAAAGGTTCACAAGCTGCGCTCATTGGCTTGCCGTTGGCAGCACGTAGCGAGCAAGGCCAGCTGCAATACAGCAATTCGGTCATTGCCTTGATGCCTCAACCCACCCCCGCATCCACAGCCAGCTACCAATACGACAAGCACCACTTGGTCCCCTTTGGTGAATTTGTACCACCACTCTTTCAGTGGTTTGTGCGCATGATGAATATCCCCTTGGGTGACTTTACGCGTGGCGATATGGCGCAACCCAGTTTGCAATTCAAAGGCGAACGCATCGCCCCCAATATTTGTTACGAAGATTTGTTTGGTGAAGAGCTGGCTCGCAGTTTTGCTGACCCCGAGAACGCACCAACATTGATGGTCAACCTCAGCAACATCGCCTGGTTCGGTGACACAGTGGCGATTGACCAGCATTTGAATATTTCTCGCATGCGCGCCTTGGAGTTAGGCCGCCCCATGCTGCGCGCTACCAACACGGGGGCGACGGCCATCATCAACGCCCAAGGCCAAGTTACGCAGCGCCTGCCAAGCGCCGTGCAGGGGGCGCTCACCGCTGAGGTCTATGGCGTGCATAGGGCCATTACGCCTTATGCCCAGTGGGTGTCCGTTTGGGGGCTTTGGCCATTGGCTGGGGTGGCTGTGTTGACCTTATTGGTCGTGGCGGCCATGGCGCATGCATTGAGGCACGGCCAGAGGCGTTTCGGCCCGTAAAATCAGAGGCTTGCGGGCGTATTGACCTGCAGCCTAATTTGCCAACATTCGTTGGCCTCTTTGCATGCTGACTTTTCAAGAAATCATTCTCACACTCCAGTCCTACTGGGCCAAGCAAGGTTGTGCTTTGCTGCAACCCATCGACATGGAGGTCGGTGCGGGCACCTCGCACACCGCCACGTTCTTGCGCGCTTTAGGCCCAGAGCCTTGGAAGGCGGCCTATGTGCAACCCAGCCGTCGCCCCAAAGATGGTCGCTACGGCGAGAACCCTAACCGCTTGCAGCATTACTACCAATACCAAGTGGTGTTGAAGCCTGCGCCTAGCAACATCTTGGAGCTCTACTTGGGCTCGCTCGAAGCCCTCGGTTTTGACCTCAAGAAAAACGACATTCGCTTCGTCGAAGACGATTGGGAAAACCCAACTCTGGGCGCATGGGGCTTGGGCTGGGAAGTTTGGCTCAACGGCATGGAAGTCACGCAGTTCACCTACTTCCAACAAGTCGGCGGTATTGACTGCAAACCCATCACCGGCGAAATCACCTACGGCCTAGAACGCTTGGCAATGTACCTGCAAGGCGTGGACAACGTCTATAACCTGCAATGGACTGATGGCTTGACGTATGGCGACGTTTACAAACAAAACGAAGTCGAGCAATCCACTTACAACTTCGAACACAGCGATGCTGAATTTTTGTTCACCGCCTTTGGCGCACACGAAAAACAAGCGCAACATTTGATGGGCGCGCAGCTCGCATTGCCTGCGTACGAGCAAGTGCTCAAAGCCGCACACACCTTCAACATGTTGGACGCGCGTGGCGCTATCAGCGTGACCGAGCGTGCTGCCTACATTGGCCGCATCCGTAACTTGGCGCGCGCCGTGGCGCAAAGCTATTACGAGAGCCGCGAGCGTTTGGGCTTCCCCATGGCCCCGCGCGAATGGGTCGAACAAATGCCAAAGAAGACTGCTTGAGCGTAGGACACAAGAACATGACGACACAGAACCTACTCATCGAACTCTTCGTGGAAGAGCTGCCACCTAAGGCTTTGCAAAAACTCGGCGACGCTTTTTCTAGCGTGCTGTTTGACCAACTCAAAGCTCAAGGCTTAACCGCAGCTAATTCAGCCGTGACAGCCTACGCATCGCCACGCCGTTTGGCTGCACACATCACTGCAGTGTCGGCATTGGCTGCTGACAAAGCCGTGCAACAAAAACTCATGCCCGTCACTGTGGGCTTAGACGCCAGCGGCAACGCCACACCCGCCTTGCTGAAAAAACTGCAAGCCTTGGGCGCAGGCCCCGAGGCCGTGGCGCAACTCAAGCGCGCGCCCGATGGCAAGGCAGAAGCCTTGTTTTACGACAGCATCGTCAAAGGCGCGAGTTTGGCCGACGGCCTGCAAAAAGCTTTGAGCGAAGCCATCAACAAGTTGCCCATCCCCAAGGTGATGAGCTACCAGCTCGAAACTGACTGTGAATTGCCAGGCTGGAGCAGCGTCAACTTCGTGCGTCCCGCGCACAGCTTGGTCGCATTGCACGGCAGCACCGTGGTGCCTGTCAAAGCATTGGGCCTCACCGCTGGCAACAGCACACAAGGCCACCGCTTTGAAGCCCGTGTGTCGCCTGTGGTGTTGGCCAATGCCGACGTCTACGCAGACACACTCGCCATAGACGGCGCCGTCATTGCCAGCTTCACCGAACGTCGTGCTGAAATTGCACGTCAACTCAAAGCCGCTGCAGCCAAAGTTGGTGGCGGTGTGAGGGCGATTGATGACGCAGCGTTGCTCGATGAAGTGACTGCCTTGGTCGAGCGCCCCAACGTGTTGGTGTGCGAGTTCGAAAAACAGTTCCTCGACGTGCCGCAAGAGTGCCTCATCCTCACGATGAAGGCCAACCAAAAATACTTCCCATTGCTCGACGCAGCCGGCAAGCTCACCAACAAGTTCTTGGTGGTCAGCAACATCACACCCGATGACGCCTCGGCAGTAATTGGTGGCAACGAGCGCGTGGTGCGCCCCCGTTTGGCCGACGCTAAATTCTTCTTTGACCAAGACCGCAAAAAGACACTCGCTTCGCGCGTGGAAGGTTTGGCCAAGGTCGTGTATCACAACAAACTCGGTACCCAAGGTGAGCGCACGGACCGCGTGCGCGCCATCGCCAAAGGCATTGCGGCCTTGTTGCCGCAAGCCAAAGACGCAGCGTTCGTGAAAGCCGTCGACGCCGCTGCTCAACTGGCCAAGACCGATTTACTCACCGACATGGTGGGCGAATTCCCAGAGTTGCAAGGCATCATGGGAGGCTACTACGCGCGCCACGATGGCTTGGGTGAGGATGTGGCGCAAGCCATCGAAGACCACTACAAACCTCGCTTTGCAGGCGATGAGTTGCCACGCAACACCGTGGGTGTGGTGGTGGCTTTGGCCGACAAGCTCGAAACCTTGGTGGGTATGTTTGGTATTGGCAACTTGCCTACTGGTGACAAAGACCCATTTGCGTTGCGTCGTCACGCCTTGGGCGTGGTGCGCATGTTGAGCGAAGCCAATTTGGATGTGGCTTTGGACGCATTGATTGCACAAGCCATCCCCGCCTTCGGCGACAAAATCACAGACCCAGCTGCCGCTTTGACCTCGTTCATTTATGACCGCCTCTCAGGCGGCCTGCGCGAGCAAGGCTACTCAGCCCAAGAAGTCGAGGCCGTGTTGGCCTTGCGCCCACAACGCTTGAGCGATGTGGCCAAACGACTCATCGCTGTCCGCGCCTTCGCCGCCTTGCCCGAGTCTTCAGCGTTGGCCGCTGCCAACAAGCGCATCGGTAACGTGCTCAAAAAAGCAGGCGAGGTCGATGCACACGTCAACACCGCCTTGTTCAAAGAAGACGCCGAGCAAGCGCTGTACGCCGTCATGCAAAAGCTGTTGCCTGAGTCCGAGGCTCAGTTCAAAGCGGGCGACTACACCGCCGCGCTGCAAACCTTGGCCACCTTGCGTTCGCCGGTGGATGCGTTCTTTGACGACGTCATGGTCAACGCAGATGAGATGGACTTGCGCTTGAACCGCCAAGGCATGCTCAAGAAGCTGCACGAAGCCATGAACCGCGTGGCTGATTTGTCCGCTCTCGCTTCTTAAAGCTCAGACATGCAAACCAAACTCGTCATCCTCGACCGCGACGGCACGATCAACCAAGACAGCGACGACTACGTCAAGTCGGCCGATGAGTGGATTGCATTGCCAGACGCGCTCGAAGCAATTGCGCGTTTGAACCATGCGGGCTGGCACGTGGTGGTGGCGTCTAACCAATCTGGCCTAGGCCGTGGTTTGTTTGATGTCGCAGCTTTGAACGCCATGCACACCAAGATGCACAAGCTCTTGGCTGCTGCGGGTGGCCGCATCGATGCTGTGTTTTACTGCCCGCACAGTCCCGAAGAAACTTGCAATTGCCGCAAGCCTTTACCCGGCCTGTATGAGCAAATTGGCGAGCGCTACGGCATGGACCTCAAAGGTGTGCACACCGTGGGCGATTCGCTGCGCGATTTGCAAGCAGGCGCTGCTGTCGGTTGCGCCACGCACTTGGTGCACACAGGCAAAGGCGAAAAGCTCAAGGGTCAACCACTGCCTGCAGACTTTCCTCAAGGCACTGTGGCACACGATGACCTCAGCGCATTTGCCGACTGGTTGCTTGCTCAGTCCGAGCCCGCTGCCAAAACCAACAAAGCAGGAGCCCACGCATGATCGCCATGCTCCGTTCGACGCTGCACATGGCGTTCATGTTTGTCACCGTCATCCCGTACACCTTGCTCATCTTGCTGGCGCGTGCGTTGGGCGCCAAGGGCAATGTGCGTTACGGCTTTGCGCAAAAGTGGCTCACGCTCAGCATCGATGCTGCACGCGTT
>CANGOY010000068.1 GCA_947455585.1 Comamonadaceae bacterium | reverse complement strand
GTTGTATTTGGTGATCGGTCAGTTTCGGTTCGGGACTCCATCGCTTTGTTTTTGTGTTTTAAGGAGTCCCTTTCATGGGCAACAAACTGTACGTAGGCAACTTGCCATATTCAGTGCGCGACAGCGATCTCGAGCAGTCTTTTGGACAGTTCGGTACTGTGACCAGCGCTAAAGTCATGATGGAGCGCGACACGGGCCGCTCTAAAGGTTTTGGTTTTGTCGAGATGGGCAGCGATGCCGAAGCTCTGGCAGCAGTCGAAGGCATGAACGGCGCACCTTTGGGTGGTCGTAGCATTGTGGTGAACGAAGCTCGCCCCATGGAGCCACGTCCTCCCCGCACCGGCGGTTTCGGTGGTGGCGGTGGCTACGGTGGTGGTGGCCGTGAAGGCGGCGGTGGCGGCTACGGTGGAGGCGGTCGCGAAGGTGGTGGCGGCGGTTTCCGTAGCCCCTACGGCGGTGGCGGTGCTGGCGGCGGTCGTCGCGAAGGTGGCGGCGGCGGCGGACGTGGTGGTTTCGGCGGTGGCAACAGCTACTGATCGATCTGCTTCACTGCAAATCAAAAGGCTCCCTCGGGAGCCTTTTTTATTTCTTGTCTTTGGGAGGCAACAACGTGCCACGCACACGACCTTTGAGTTGCATCAATTGGTCAAGGTTGTCATAGTCCATGCCTTCTTGCGAGGTGAAACGGTCGCCCGCACCACGCACCAAAGTCACGGGCAAATACGAACGCACTTGTTCGGTGTTGGCAAACAAATGCAAAAAATCGCTGTGCAACTCGCTACGAGGCGTCACCACCCCTTGTGCATTGGTACTGGCTTCGCGGACGACCACCGCTTTGTCAAACAACTGTGCTTCTGAGCCATCGGCATTGATCAAACCACGCGCAGCGACAGCCGTGGTCACATGCCCCTCGGCACCCAGGATGCGGATGCGTGGCCGATCTATTTCTAAGGTGTCGGTATCTGGGTAGTGGCGGCCTTCCACCCCCAGCATTTCACTTTTAAGTTTGCCGTCTTCACCAAACACCTTGACGGAAAAATCGCGCATGAAGTAATCGGGCACATGGCGTGGCACAGCTTCTAGTTCGGCCTCGCCCATCGCGGGCGTGTTGCGCACCAACCAATAGGTGGTCATGGCCATGAGCCCCATGAGCAACAAGGGCAAGTAGACCGCCAAGCGGTCAAACACGCGGCGCACGCGCATCAGCAGCGACAAGGGCGCCGCTGCACTCATGCCAGGTAGCCTTGCAGCAAATCTGCGTAACGACCACTGGCAACCAGCAACAAATCACAAAACTCACGCGCTGCGCCGTGACCACCTTCGCGTTCGGTCACGTAATGCGCAATGGCTTTGACTTCGATGTGGGCATTGCTGGGTGCACACGCAAATGCAGCGCGCGTCATCACGGCCATATCGGGCCAGTCGTCGCCCATATGCGCGGCTTGTGACCAATCAAGCCCCAGTTCGTCGAGTATTTCTTGTGCCGCAGGCGCTTTGTCTTCGGTGCCGTAGCGCACATGGGTAATGCCCAAGGCTTTAAGGCGCGTACGCAAAGGTGCGCTATCACGCCCCGTGATAACGGCGGGGGTGATGCCTGCTTTTTGCAACATCTTCAAGCCATGGCCGTCGAGCGTGCAAAAGCGTTTCATGGTTTCGCCGCTCTCGGTGAACAACAAGCCACCATCGGTGAGCACGCCGTCCACATCAAAAAAGGCCACGCGAACGCCTTGTGCTTTCAAGAGCAAGGCTGGGTCAAAGTTCAAAGCGGGTGAAGATGTGCTCATCAAATAACTTTCGCACGCATCAAATCGTTGGTGTTGATGGCGCCACACAGGCGGCCTTCTTCGTCCACCACCAGCACGCTGGTGATGCGGTGCAGCTCCATCAGCTCCGCAGCTTCTGCGGCCAATGCGCTGGCATGCACCGTGCGCGGGTTGGCATGCATCACTTGTTGCGCAGAAAGCGGGCGCATGTCCGTGCCGGTTTCAATCAGGCGGCGCAAGTCACCATCGGTGAAGATGCCGAGCACTTTGTTGTGAGCATCGACGATGGCCGAAGCGCCCAGACCTTTGGCGCTCATCTCACGCATCAAGTCGCTAAAAGTAGCTGTGGGCGACACGCTGGGCACCGCGTCGCCGCTGCGCATGACGTCGCTGACATGCGTCAGCAGTCGGCGGCCCAACGCGCCGCCTGGGTGCGAGCGTGCAAAGTCTTCCTCCTTGAAGCCGCGCGCATCAAGCAAAGCCACAGCCAATGCATCACCCATGGCCATTTGTGCGGTGGTGCTGGCCGTGGGGGCCAAGTTGAGTGGGCAAGCTTCTTTGAGCACACCCGTGTTGAGCACAATGTCGGCGTGGCTGGCCAGCGTCGATTGCGCGCCTCCGGTCAGCGCTACCAAAGGCACGCCTTGGCGTTTGAGCACGGGCAAGATGGCAGCGAGCTCATCGCTCTCGCCGCTGTTGGATATCGCAATCACGAGGTCGGTGTCTTTGACCATGCCAAGGTCGCCATGGCTGGCCTCGGCGGGATGTACAAACATGGCAGGTGTGCCCGTAGAGGCCAATGTGGCTGTGATTTTGCGGCCCACATGGCCGCTCTTGCCCATGCCCATCACCACCACACGCCCTGTGACTTTGAGAATGGCATGCACGGCTTGCACAAAGCTAGGGGACAGCCCTTCGCGCAAATGCCGCACAGCGTCTGCCTCGATGGTGAGCGTGTCGTGGGCCAGTTGCAAAATGCGCTGGTCGTCCACCTGCGCAGCAACGCGAGTGGAATGTGCATGGGTTTGGGTCATGCGCTCATTTTATCGGTGGGGTGAGCTTATTTGCCGATGCAAAAGCTAGAGAAGATGACACCTAACAAATCGTCTGACGAAAACTCACCCGTGATGGTGTTGAGCGCGTTTTGACTCAGGCGCAGCTCTTCGGCCAACAAGTCGAGGGCTGGCACTTGGGCTTGGAGGTTCGCGTTGGCCAGCATCAGGTGCTCGTCGACCGCGCGCAGCGCCTGCACATGGCGCTCGCGCGCCATGAACATGCCCTCGGCGCTGCCGCCTTGCCAACCCACGACTTGCAGCAGTTGTTGGCGCAATGCGGGCAGGCCATCGCCTGTTTTGGCAGACAAGGTGATGTGTTGTATGTCGCTCCCGTTGCCTTGCGGTGCCCTTGCTGCGTTTGACGTTGCCACCGCGCTGTGCGCATCAGCTTTGTTCCACAAATGCAGCACTGGTACATGGGCGTCTAACTTGTCTTTCAAGGTTTGCGCGATGTGTGCGTCTGCCGCAGCATAAGTTGCATCGTCTTGACGCGTGAGGTCGTGCAAAAACAGCACGGCATCGGCTTGGCCAATTTGGTCCCAAGCGCGCGCAATACCGATGCGCTCAACCTCGTCCACATCGGGGTGTTCGCGCAGACCTGCTGTGTCCACCACATGCAAGGGCACGCCTTCAATTTGAATGGTTTGTTGCACCACATCGCGTGTGGTGCCGGCAATGGGTGTGACGATGGCAAGTTCGGCACCTGCCAATGCATTAAGCAACGAGCTTTTGCCAGCGTTAGGCTGGCCCGCAATGACTACGCGAATACCTTCGCGCAACAAGGCCCCTTGTTTGGTTTGCGCCATCACGCGTGCGAGGTTTTGTTGCAAGCGGTCCAACTGGCCTTGCGCGTCGGCTTGCTTTAAAAAGTCGATATCTTCTTCGGGAAAATCCAACGTCGCTTCCACCAACATGCGCAGGTGAATCAGCGCATCGCGCAGCTGATGTATTTCGTTCGAAAAAGCACCCGCCAACGAGCGACTGGCACCGCGTGCTGCCGCTTCTGTGCTGGCGTCAATCAAATCCGCCACCGCTTCGGCTTGGGCCAAATCCAGCTTGTGGTTCAAGAACGCCCGTTGCGTGAACTCACCAGGCTGGGCTAAGCGCAAGCCACTGAGCAGCGGCTTGTTGTGTTCATTCAAAGCCAGTGCTACACGCAGGCAGCGGGCCAAAATGAGCTGCAACACGACGGGCCCGCCATGCGCTTGCAACTCCAACACGTCTTCGCCGGTGTAGCTGTTGGGGCCCGGAAAGTGCAAGGCCAGCACATGGTCGATGGGCGAGCCTGTTTCGTCTGGCAGCGGCAGGTAGGTGGCTTCACGGGGTTTGAGAGCTCGGCCGCAGAGCGCATGCACTAAGGCGCCTAAGTTTTTGCCACTTACGCGCACGATGCCCACCGCCCCTCGACCGGGTGCGGTGGCAATGGCAATGATGGGTGCGTCGTGAACAGCTAGCATGAGGAGATTGTCCAGAAAAAAACCCGCCGACCGAAGGTGGCGGGTTTTGAATTGACCAAATTTCTAATTTAGAACTTGGGCAAGTTAAATTGCGGTGGCACACCCATGCGTGTGTTGATAAGCCATTGCTGAGTGATCGACAACACGTTGTTGGTGATCCAGTAGAGCACCAAACCGGCTGGGAAGAAGAAGAACATCACGCTGAAGGCCAGCGGCATGATCCACATCATCTTGGCTTGCATGGGGTCTGGTGGCGCGGGGTTCAATGCCGTTTGCAGCATCGTGGTCAGCGTCATGAAGATGGGCAAGATGAAGTAAGGATCGGGTGCCGACAAGTCGTGAATCCAGCCCATCCATGGGGCATTGCGGATTTCAACGGTCGACAACAACACCCAGTACAAAGCGATGAACACCGGGATTTGAAGCGCGATAGGCACGCAGCCACCCATGGGGTTGACCTTTTCTTCGCGGTAAATCTTCATCATCTCCATTTGCATTTGTTGCGGGTTGTCTTTGAGACGCTCACGCATTTCCATGATTTTTGGATTGATGGCTTTCATCTTGGCCATGCTTTGGTAAGCGTGCGCATTCAACCAGTAGAAGGCTGCTTTGAGCAAGACCACCAAGCTAACGATAGACCAGCCCCAGTTGCCCAAAATGTTGTTGAGTTGGTGCAACAACCAAAACAAGGGCTTAGCCAAAATGGTCAACCAACCGTAGTCTTTGACCAACTCCAGGCCTGGATAAAGGGCTTCGAGTTTTTTCTCTTCTTGTGGACCAGCGTACAACGTGGCTGCAATGCTCTTTGTCTGACCGGGTTTGATGGCTTCCAAAGGAGAAATCATGGTCACGCGGTAGCAGCAATCGGGCACGGTGGACCCAATGTCCACGGCATCGATAGAGATGTCGCGGTTCATGCCTTCGGGCAAGATCCAAGCGCTGGCAAAGTAATGCTGCACCATGGCGATGTAGCCGGTGGTAGATTGCTTTTCAACATCTACTTTTTTCTTTTTGATGTCGGCAAATTCCACCTTTTGGTACTTCTTGGCTTCTGTGTAAATCGCAGGGCCAGTGAAGGTGGAGTAGAACGAAGATTCGCCAGCAGGCTTGTTGCCATCACGCACCAATTGGAAATACAACTGAGGCGCCACATCTTGTGAGCTGGTATTCACGATGTCGTGCTTCACAGCCATGTCGTAAGCGCCGCGCTTAACGGTGTAGGTCTTGACCAGTTTCACGCCGCCTTGTGCAGCTGACTCAAACGTGATGGACAACTCGTTGTCACCTGCTTTGAGTTGACGTGCGCCAGGGCGAACCGTCATCACTGATTTGTGTGTGGGCAATGCCACGCCAGGAACGCTAGAAATTAAGCCTGTTTGTGCGGTGTAGATGCGGTCTTTGCTGTCATCCAACAACACCACATTGCTGCCATGCTTGTGCTCATCTGCATGCTTCAACAACTCAAGACGCACCAAGGTGCCACCTTCGGTGTCAAAAGTGAGCTTGGCAACGTCAGTTTCAATTTGAACCAACTCTTTCTTTGCTGCACGCATTTCAACCGCAGGCACAGCCACCGAGCCGGGTGGAACCACAGCCGCAGGAACACCTGCCGCTTGGGGCGCAGCCGCGGCTGAATCAGATACCGCTTTGACTTGCTGCGCAGGTGTTGGGAAAAACGTGGCTTTGTTTCCGTTGTGAACTTGCCATTGGTCCCACAGGAGAACCATGGAGAAACCAAAGATCACCCACAAAATGGTGCGGCGAATGTCATTCATGAAGTTTTCTTTCCGGAGTTGGAAGAGGTCAAAGGGGTAAACAAAACAGGTGGCACAGCATCGTGGCCGCCAACACACCAAGGGTGGCAGCGCGCCAAACGACGCAATGTCAAATAACTGCCACGCGCAGCGCCATGAAGCTCTAAGGCTTGCAAGGAATATAACGAACACGTCGGCTCAAACCGACACGAAGACCCTAGCCATGGGCTAAGTAATAAGCGATAACCACGCACCAGTGTCATTAAGAATGACTGCATCATGCGACGCTCACTCGCTCAAACAGCTGTTTGAGCTCTTCGCGCACGGTCTGCTTGAGCACGTCCGAAGAAGCACTGACAAACTTTTGAGTATTGAACGTTGCGCGCAATCGAACCACATAAGCAGTTGCTGTCAATCCTTTTGAAAATTCGTGCGAAACCGCATGAATTTGTCGGCGAATTAAATTACGTGTGACAGCGCGTTTGGCCCAACGTTTGGGTGTGAGCGCGCCCATCATCAAGACACCATCGACAAACAGGGTCGGGGTTTCTTCAAACCCAGACCCTGTAGAGGCTTTGACTGGTGGTTGCCACTGGTGCAACACAAAATGAGGCGTACGTGCCACAGATCCTGCCGACATGACGGCCTGAAATTCTGACCACTGTTTCAGACGTTCCACGGCGTTTAGGTCGCGGGGGCCTGTGCAGCGGTCAAAAATTAGACGGCCAGACGCTTGCGACCTTTGGCGCGGCGTGCGTTGATCACAGCGCGGCCACCGCGTGTTTTCATACGAACCAAGAAGCCATGGGTACGGGCGCGGCGAGTTTTAGAAGGCTGGTAAGTGCGTTTCATGATTTTTCCAAAAAGCTAAGCCCTGAGAGATCAGGGAAACCAACGATTATCTCAAACTTTTAGGCCACTTGCTAACTTTTATCCACACTCTTTTTAGTTTGGCTTTTTAAAAAGTCTTTTGCATTTACTCATCCTGTGGATAATTTTTGATAAAGTGCTCTATTGCCTGTCTTTTAAAGACAGCTATCCACAGAAAAATATCACATGAACCAGGGTCTTCCATCTTCTGCCACTACCGGCCAACCACCTGCTTTGTCTGATGGTTTGTGGCAAGCCTGCGTCGATCAATTGGCGCAAGAATTACCCGAACAGCAATTCAATACTTGGATCAAACCACTGATTGCTAACGTCGCCGATGACGTTAGTAAGGTGGTAATTTTGGTCGGAAATCGCTTCAAATTAGATTGGATTCGAGCCCAATATGCCAACCGAATTGCTGTTTTGTTACAGCAGATTCATGGCCAGCCCATCTCAGTTGAGTTAGCGATCACTCCCAAAGAAATGCCCGTCAGGATTAAACCTGTATCGTTTTCACAAGAACTCGAATCGTTACCCGAAAGCTTTGTCGGCCTCGAGGAAGGCATCCCAAGTGGTCCCCGCACACGCCTCAACACAGCACTGACCTTCGACGCATTGGTTGAGGGCACGGCCAACCGCATGGCACGTGCGGCCGCCATGCATGTGGCAACCATGCCGGGCCAGCTTTACAACCCCTTGTTCATCTACGGTGGCGTGGGTTTGGGTAAGACCCATTTGATGCACGCTGTAGGCAACAAACTGCTGGCAGAACGTCCAGATGCAAAAGTTCTCTACATCCACGCTGAACAATTTGTTTCTGATGTGGTTAAAGCCTATCAACGGAAAACTTTTGACGAATTCAAAGAGCGTTACCACTCGTTAGACCTTCTCTTAATCGACGATGTGCAGTTCTTTGCCAATAAAGAACGAACCCAAGAAGAGTTTTTCAATGCTTTTGAAGCACTGTTGGCAAAAAAATCTCACATCATCATGACAAGTGATACCTATCCAAAGGGTCTCACTGACATCCACGAACGTTTGGTTTCGCGATTTGACGCAGGTCTGACTGTCGCGATTGAGCCGCCAGAACTTGAAATGCGCGTGGCCATTCTGATCACCAAATCCCGCGCTGAGGGTTCTGAAATGCCTGAGGAAGTGGCCTTCTTCGTTGCCAAAAATGTGCGGTCAAACGTGCGTGAACTCGAAGGTGCACTGCGCAAAATTTTGGCTTACTCACGTTTCAATCAGAAAGAAATTTCGATTCAAATGGCACGCGATGCACTGCGCGATTTGCTTTCCATTCAGAATCGCCAAATTTCCGTAGAAAACATCCAAAAAACTGTCGCCGACTATTACAAGATAAAAGTCGCTGACATGTACTCTAAGAAGCGTCCAGCTTCGATTGCAAGGCCGCGGCAAATTGCGATGTACCTCGCCAAAGAATTGACTCAAAAGAGCCTTCCTGAGATTGGTGAGTTGTTTGGTGGGCGTGATCACACAACGGTATTGCATGCAGTTCGCAAAATTACAGCAGAACGCCAACAAATGGCTGATTTAAACCAACAACTTCACGTTTTAGAACAAACACTCAAAGGCTAAATAGCAAAAGAACAACCTTGTGGATAGTTTCTGGATAACACCAGAGTTATCCACAGAAAAGTAGAAATTAAGAAGTTATCCAGTTTTGTACGACAGCAGAAAAGCAAGCTTGCCAACACCTTCACGGGAAGTCCAAGTACTTGAAAAAAAAGAGGAAAATGCTGTTGTCCACAAAAAGATGCTTTGCTTATCTACTACTACTAATTTAAATAAAGAAAACAAGAGGAAGAGATGATCGTACTGAAAGCAACACAAGACAAGGTTTTGTCAGTTCTGCAATCTGTTGCAGGTATCGTTGAACGT
>CANGOY010000067.1 GCA_947455585.1 Comamonadaceae bacterium | reverse complement strand
GCTGGCACATTCCCGTTCCTCGCGAACGGCCGTGCACGCGCTTTGGGCGACACCACTGGTATGGTGAAGTTCTTGGCTGATGCCACGACCGACGAAGTCTTGGGCGTGCACATGGTGGGTCCACAGGTGTCTGAGTTGATTTCTGAAGCCGTGGTGGCGATGGAATTCAAGGCGTCTGCCGAAGACATCGCACGCATTTGCCACGCACATCCTTCGTTGTCAGAAGCCACGAAAGAGGCTGCTTTGGCGGTGGACAAACGCACGTTGAACTTCTAATCAATTTCAACCGCTTTGCGTCTAAAAAGCCCGCCGGCGACAGCGGGCTTTTTTCATGGGCAAGGCACAATAGAGCCCTTATGTCAGCCAAACAACCCGTCCACCAAAACTACCTCAAAGAACTCGAAATTCGAGGCTTTCAAAGCGACCCTGCGCAGCTGCGAGCCATTGACGCGCTTGAGCGCTGCGCCAGCGAGTGGGCCGTTTACAAAGAGAAGCGTTCGAACTCGTTGAAGAAGCTGGTCAACCGTCCGGCCATTCCGCGTGGCGTGTACATGTTTGGCGGTGTGGGGCGCGGCAAAAGCTTTTTGATGGATTGCTTTTTTGAGGCCGTACCCATCAAGCGCAAAACGCGTTTGCATTTCCATGAGTTCATGCGCGAGGTGCACCGCGAATTGCGTGAGCTGCAAGGCACCGTGAACCCGTTGGATGTATTGGGCAAGCAAATGTCCAAGCGCTACAAACTGATTTGCTTTGACGAATTTCACGTGGCCGACATCACCGACGCCATGATTCTGCATCGCCTGCTTGATGCCTTGTTTGACAACGGCGTGGGCTTTGTCACCACCTCCAATTTCAAGCCCGACGACTTGTACCCAGGTGGCATGCACCGCGACCGCATCTTGCCAGCGATTGCGTTGCTGAACAAAGAGTTGGAAATCATCAACGTGGATAACGGCACAGACTACCGCCGTCGCACGCTAGAGCAGGTTGAGCTGTACCTGCGCCCCTTGGGGGAGAAGGCCGATGCCGCGATGACGGATGCCTTCAACCGCTTGGCCGAATGCCAAGACGAAGACCCCGTGTTGCACATCGAAGCGCGTGAAATCAAAGCCCGTCGCCGTGCGGGTGGCGTGGTGTGGTTTGACTTCAAAGACTTGTGCGGTGGTCCCCGCTCGCAAAACGACTACTTGGAAATTGCTAGTCAATTTCATACTGTTCTGCTCAGTGATGTGCCGCATATGCCGGTGAATAAAGCGGCTGAAGCACGCCGCTTTACATGGCTCATCGATGTGCTTTACGACCGCCGCGTGAAGCTGATGTTGTCTGCGACTGTGCCGCCTGAAGAGTTGTACACCGAAGGTCCGATGTCGCACGAATTTCCTCGCACGGTGTCACGTTTGAACGAGATGCAATCGGCTGAATTTTTGGCGCTCGAACGCCGTACCGTGGATACGGGCTTGACATGAAAAAAGTTCTTTTCTGTTTGCTGGCATCTGTGTGCGTTGCTGCATTCGGGTTTCCGACCGACGAGGAGCGCAATGAAGAGCGCGTTCGTTTGACGCTGGAACGCCAGCAGCTTGAAGACCAATACAGACAAGACATGAAGTTGTGTTATCAAAACTTCGATGTCACCAGCTGTCGCTTGAAGGCGCGTGACCGCCGCATCGAAGCCAATGCGGCGCTGCGCAAAGAAGAGCTGCGCTTTAACGCGCAAGAGCGTCAGATTCATGCAGAAGAGACGCGTCGCAACGTGGCTGAACGTAACAGTGAAGCTGAGCAGAAGAGGGCAGAGGCGCAACGTGCCGAGTCCATCTCTGCTGCAAAAGTGCGTGCTGACGCGAATGCGCAAAAGCAAATAGACCACGAGTTGCAAGGCACCAAACGTGGTGATTACGAGCAAAAGCAGCGTGACGCCGCTCAGCATCGTGCCGACGTCGAGAAGAAGCTGCGCGAGCGTACCAAAGAGCCCGCCGCACCACTGCCAGTGCCTGGTCAATGAGCCATCCTTTGCGCGACTTGGTGCAAGAAGCCTTCGCACCTTTAGGTGTGCTGGCTCGCGCCACCGACCACTTCAGCCCGCGTCAAGGCCAAACCGACATGGCGCTCGCTGTGGCCGATGTTGTGGCGCACGGCGGCAGCTTGGTGGTGGAGGCGGGTACGGGCGTGGGCAAGACCTTTGCCTATCTGGTGCCTGCGCTGCTCAGTGGCGAGCGCGTGTTGTTGTCCACCGCCACCAAGGCCCTGCAAGACCAACTGTATGCCCGTGATTTGCCGCGCTTGGTACAAGCCCTCAACTTGCCCGTGCGATTGGCCTTGCTCAAGGGGCGTTCTAGTTACCTGTGCACGCATCGCATGGAAATGGCGCGGCGCGACACGCAGATACCCGACCGACACACCGTGCATTTGTTGTCGCGTGTTGAGACGTGGTCGCTGAGCACACGCACCGGTGACTTGGCAGAGCTGCCCGGCTTGGATGAACGCTCGCCCTTGATTCCGCTCATCACGTCTAACCGTGAAAACTGTTTGGGTTCGCAATGCCCCAAGTTCAAAATCTGTCACGTCAACGCTGCGCGTCGCGAAGCGCTGGGGGCAGACGTGGTGGTCATCAATCACCATTTGTTTTTCGCCGACATGGCCGTGCGCGAAACTGGCATGGCTGAGTTGCTGCCAAGCGTGCGCGTGGTGATTTTTGATGAAGCGCATCAACTCAACGAAGTGGGTGTGAATTTCTTAGGCCACCAACTCGGTACAGCGCAGTTGCTTGATGTGACACGTGACATGTTGGCCACGGGTTTGCAACTGGCGCGCGGCTTAGCCGATTGGCAGGGTGTGTGTTCGGGTTTAGAACGCGCAGCACGCGAGTTGCGCTTAATGGGCGGCAAGCGCCACAGTGCTGTGAAATTGCGTTGGACCGAAGAAGCGCCAGAGGGCATTCATGCCGGTGCGTGGGAGCAATCCCTGCAAGATGTGGGCGCGGCCTGCGTGCAGGCTTTGCAAGCGCTAGACACCGTCAGCGAAATTGCCCCTGACTTCATGCGCTTGCATGACCGTGTGTCTGAAGTGGCCAAACGTGTGGATGCCTTTTTGAACCCGTGTGCGCCTGATGCCGTGCGCTGGGCAGACATCAGCGCCTCGCAGATGCGTTTGATGGAAGCGCCTTTAGACATTGCCGAAACTGTGCGCGAACGATTGATGAAGCAATCTTCTACGGTGACCCAAGACGACGCTGACCAAGAGCCACCGCCTTGGCACGATGAGCCTTTGGTTGACCAGCCTGCTGCCGAGCATGACGAAGCAGGCGCAGGTTTCTTGGATTCCCAAGGCAACGACACAGAAGCTTCACCCTTCGACAGCGCGTTTCCCATGCGTCCCGATGAAGATGCACGTCCACGCGCTTGGGTATTCACGTCCGCTACTTTGGGCGACGACCCGCGCTTGCGCTGGTTCACCGAGCCTTGTGGTTTGGAGTCCGCCACCGTGCTGCGTGTGAGCAGCCCGTTTGATTACCCCGCCCAAGCCTCGCTGTATGTGCCGCGCGATATCGTGCGCCCCAACGACCCTGCTCACAGCGCGCAAGTGGCCGCGCTTGCCAGTGATGCCGTGCGTCGTTTGGGTGGCCGCACCTTGGTGCTCACCACCACGCTGCGTGCCTTGCGTGCCATTGGCGATGTGATGAAGCAGCAGCTTGAAGGCTCAGGCATCGAAGTCTTGGTGCAAGGCGAGTGGCCCAAGCGCCATTTGATGGAGCGTTTTCGCGAAGGTACCAAAGCGGGTGAGGGCGGCTGCGTGCTTGTGGCCTCAGCCACGTTTTGGGAAGGCTTCGATGTGCCGGGTGATGCGTTGCAGTTGGTCATCATCGACAAGTTGCCGTTCCCACCGCCCAACGACCCATTGGTTGAAGCCCGCAGCAAACGCTTAGAGGCACAAGGCCGAAGCCCCTTCAACGACTACTTTGTGCCAGAGGCCGTGGTGGCTTTGAAGCAAGGGGCAGGGCGTTTGATTCGTACGGAATCTGACCAAGGTGTATTGGTTCTGTGCGACAACCGCTTGGTCACCACAGGTTATGGCCGTCGTTTGATTGCGGCGTTGCCGCCCATGCATCAGCTACAGACAGCCGATGGGTTGGCTCAGTCGCTAGACGCGCTGAGCCAAGACTTTATTTCCAGAACTTCCACCACGACTTTTTAATCGCGGCGCGTTCTGGGTACAAGAACAAGGTGTCGGGGTAGGTGGTTTCCAGCACGCGCTTGGTGTCATCACGCAGTTGCACAAGGCCTAGTTTGTCGTAGGACTGAACCATGATGAACAAGGCTTCTTCCACTGCGGGTACATCGCGGTATTCCTGCACGGTGGTTTGTGCGCGGTTGATGGCTGCCACATACGCGCCACGCTGGAAGTAAAAACGCGCCACGTGAACGTCTGAGCGCGCCAGCGAGTTCTTGATGAAGGCCATACGCAAACGTGCATCGACCGAATATTTCGAATCAGGGAAACGAATCACCAACTCACGGAAAGCTTCAAACGATTCTTTCGCTTGCTTAGGGTCGCGCTCCGCCAAATCTTGCTCGGCCACGGAAGACATCAAGCCAAGGTTCTCGTTGAAATTCACCAAACCTTTGAGGTACAGCGCATAGTCCAGACCAGGGCTGGCGGGATGCAGTTTGATGAAGCGGTCGAGCGTGGCCACAGCTTGCACGGGTTCGTTGGTTTTGTACTGTGCCCAAGCTTTGTCGAGCTGTGCTTGTTGAGCCAACGCGGTGCCTGCGGCACGGCCTTCTAGCTTTTCGTACATGCCAATGGCTTTGTCGTAACCACCCGCGGCCATCTCGTCTTTGGCCTCGTTGTAGAGCTTGTCGTTGCTCCAATCTTTGGTGGGGTCGTAGTTGCTGTCAGCGCATCCTGTGAAAAGAATAGCAGTAGACAGGCCGATGGCCATCCACACAGTCGATAATTTGAGTCGTAACACCACAGGTCAACCTCTTGAAGCAAAGTAAATCCATTCTATCGGCTCAGCCGCCATCCCCCACGCCCGTTCTGGAGGATGTTTTGCTTGAAGAGCATGTCGACCTCATCGACGGGCCAGAAGTGGAAACCCGCGAACTCTCCATTCCCAATGATTTGCATGGCGAGCGTCTAGACCGCGCTCTGGCTGTGTTGTTGCCTGAGTTCTCGCGCAGCTTTTCTCAGCAGTTGCTCAGCGAAGGTTGCGTGAGCTGCGTGCTGCCGACGCAGCGCGTGATGACCAAGGCCTCGGCCAAGGTGCGCATGGGCGAGCGTTACCAGCTCATCTTGAAGCCCACGCCGCAAAGCCAAGCTTTCAAACCAGAAGACATCCCGTTGGATGTGATTTACGAAGACGAAGACTTGCGCGTGCTGTTCAAGCCCGCAGGTTTGGTGGTGCATCCCGCGCCCGGCAACTGGAGCGGCACGCTCCTCAACGGCTTGCTGGCTTTGGACCCGCAAGCGGTGATGCTGCCGCGTGCAGGCATCGTGCACCGCCTAGACAAAGACACCAGTGGCTTGATGATTGTGGCGCGCACGCGCCGCGCCATGGACGCCTTGGTGGCCATGATTGCCGAACGTGAGGTGCACCGTGAATACTTGGCCGTGGCCTATCGCAAATGGAGTGGCACGCCCGTGCGCGACATCGTGGCCGCCATCGGCCGCGATTACCGCAATCGCTTACGCATGGCAGTGGTCGACCTCGAGCGTTTGCCCGGGAAAGAAGCTCACACCACGTTTGAGTGCCTGAGCAGCCAAGAAGAAGCGTGTTTGGTGCAATGCACTTTGCACACAGGCCGCACGCATCAAATTCGCGTACACATGGCGCACTTTGGACATCCGCTGGTAGGCGATTCTCTGTATGCCGGCCCCATGACGCTTGGCATTGACCGCCAAGCCTTGCATGCCTTCCGTTTGAGCTTTGACCATCCCATCACCGGTGAGCCGCTCAAGTTTGAAGCACCATTGCCAGACGATATGGTCAATTTGCTGGCCGGTTTGGGCCTCAAGCGCCCCGAGTAGGTCTTTTCAGCCACCTCCGTTACAATATGGGCTCACGCTTGTGAAAGCGGTGAGCCCTTTGGCTCTGACTCGTGCCATGCCCCGCATAGCCCTTACCGCCTCGAGATGAATTTTCGTAGGCCTTTTCCTCGACCCTTGACCCGGAACTCTCACGATGAACACCGTGGATGCCAAGCGCGTACTAGAGACCGCCCTGATTTGTTCTCACCAGCCCATCCAAATTCGCGATTTGCGCGTGCTGTTCTCTGACGCCTTGGGCGCAGACACCATTCGCACCTTGCTCGAAGAGCTGCAACTCGACTGGGCACAGCGTGGCGTTGAATTGGTGCAAGTGGCCACGGGTTGGCGCTTTCAAAGCCGCCCCGAAATGCGCGAGTTTTTGGACCGCCTGAACCCAGAGAAGCCACCCAAATATTCACGCGCTGTGATGGAAACCTTGGCCATCATTGCCTACCGCCAGCCCGTGACGCGTGGCGACATGGAAGACGTGCGCGGCGTGACCATCAACTCCTTGGTGCTCAAACAACTCGAAGACCGTGGTTGGGTCGAAGTCATTGGTCACCGCGAAACCGTGGGTCGTCCTTCTTTGTACGCCACCACGCGCCAGTTTTTGGACGACTTGGGATTGGCCTCACTTGACCAATTGCCCGTGTTTGACAGCGCCCAAGCGCAAGCCAATGCCTTTGCCCGTTTGGGTGAAGATGACCCATCTTTGCAGCTGGACATGGCCCTCGAATCGACCGAGCCTGCTGAGACTGCGCCCGAAAGTGGCGAAGCTGTTGACGGTGCAGTGCAGGGCGAAAGCGCTGCTGCTGAGGTGGCAGCCAAACCACTGAACGTCCTCGACGACGAAGCCCCTATTTTTGAACTTTCTTCACCCAGAGACCCCGCCCCAAACGGCGACGACACGCATGAACACTAAACACCACGACCTGGGTGGCAAGCCAACCGAATCACACGACGAGTTTCTGGACGACGACACGGCATTTGACTTTGACGACGTGGTGTCTGGCGAGTTCGATGCCGAGCTCATCCGCGCCGAAGCTGCGCCTGAAAAACGCGTGCTGTTGCCACAACCCGAATCGCCCAAGCTGCACAAAGTCTTGGCCCAGTCGGGCATGGGCTCGCGCATCGAGATGGAGCGCCTCATTGCCGAAGGCCATGTGGCCGTCAACAACGAAGTGGCCCACACCGGCCAGCGCGTGCAGTTTGGTGACCAAATCAAGGTCAATGGTCGTCAAATCAAGGTGCGCATTGCACCACCGCCTCCGCGCGTGATTGCGTACCACAAGCCTGCGGGCGAAGTGGTGACCACCGACGACCCACAAAACCGTCCCACCGTGTTCCGTCGCTTGCCCCGCCTGTACCAAGGCAAATGGCAATCCGTGGGCCGTTTGGACTTGAACACCGAAGGCTTGTTGCTGTTCACCAGCTCAGGCGAATTGGCGAACCAGCTGATGCACCCACGCTTTGGCTTGCAACGCGAATACGCCGTGCGTTCGCTGGGCAAGCTCAGCAAAGACCAAAAAGAACAGCTCATCACGGGCATTCAGCTCGACGACGGTCCAGCCCAATTTGGCTCGATCGAAGAGGGTGGCGGCGAAGGTTCTAATTGCTGGTACCGCGTCACCATTTCTGAAGGTCGCAACCGCGAAGTGCGCCGCATGTTTGAGGCCGTGGGTCATGCTGTGAGCCGCTTGATTCGTATTCGCTACGGCGCCATGGTGTTGCCACGCGGCTTGAAGCGCGGTGCATTTGTGGAGCTGGGCGAGCGCGACATTCGCGCTTTGATGGAAGCTGCGGGCGCCGAAGCGCCTGTGCACAGCGGCCCCTCACACAACAACCGCACCGAACGTGCCAGTAGCCGTCGCCGTGGCAACAGCATTGGCCCACGTCCATCCACCCCGCGCGCACCCGAAGAGCGCAACAGCGGTCCCGAGCGCTTGGTGCGCACCGAGCGCCGCCGTGGTGGCAAGCTGCCCGAACGTGCGCCGCAACCTGACCCAATGCAAACCTCGGTGGGCTACATCGGTGCAGACAGCTACGCCGATGAACGTCAGCGTAAAAAAGACGGCCAAAAAGCCTTCAAGGCTGGGTTGGTGGGCGGTCCACGTCCATCGTCTAGCAGCGGTCCGCGCCGAGGCGGCTCGGCCGGCGGCAGCTTTGGTGGCGGCCGCTCGGGTGGTGGCACGGCGGGTGGTTCTGGTGGCAATCGCGGCCAAGGTGGCCGAGGCGGCCGATAAATCACACGCAAGACGCACCAAAAACGATTGGCTTTTCAAGGGAAATCCCTTGAAACGGTTAAAATAGTGGGCTTCGCACATCGCGTATAAAAGTTTCAATCACAGTCAATACAGGGAAAATCCAAATGACCGAACGTACTCTCTCCATCATCAAGCCAGACGCAGTTGCTAAGAACGTCATCGGCCAAATCTACGCACGCTTCGAAGCTGCTGGTTTGAAAGTTGTCGCTGCTCGCATGGCTCACCTGTCACGCGGCGAAGCCGAACAGTTCTACGCTGTGCACAAAGCACGTCCTTTCTTCAAAGACTTGGTCGATTTCATGGTCTCCGGCCCTGTGATGATTCAAGTGCTCGAAGGCGAAGGCGCCATTCTGAAAAACCGTGACTTGATGGGGGCTACCAACCCTAAAGACGCAGCCCCTGGCACCATCCGCGCTGACTTCGCTGACAGCATCGATGCCAACGCTGTGCACGGTTCTGACGCCGCTGAGACTGCCGCTGTTGAAATCGGCTTCTTCTTCGCTGGCATGAACGTTTACGGTCACTAAGAGGCAATTGGTGTTGCTGCTTGCAGCAATGCCTAAGCAAAAAAATGACGGCCAACCTGCTTGATTTTGATCTCGACGGTTTGGCCGTTTTTTGTGAGCGCTTGGGCGAAAAACGCTTC
>CANGOY010000066.1 GCA_947455585.1 Comamonadaceae bacterium | reverse complement strand
TCTTGTGGCACGCGGTCGATGGGGCGCAGAGAGCCGTCAAAGTGCTTCAGGTCCATGACCATCACGTCGTCCCACAAACCGAGGCGCTTCAAGTCGTGCACCAAGTAGTGGTTGATGATGGTGAACTCGCCCGACAAGTTGGACTTGACGGACAAGTTGCCAAAGCAAGGCTCGATGGAAGCATCCACACCAATGATGTTGGAGATGGTGGCTGTTGGCGCGATGGCCACGCAGTTTGAGTTCCGCATGCCGTCTTTTGCTATCTTGGCGCGCAGAGCGTCCCAATCCATGGTCTTGCTGCGATCCACTTCGAGGTAGCCGCCGCGTGCTTGCGACAACATGTCGAGTGAGTCGATAGGCAAGATGCCTTTGTCCCACAGCGAGCCTTTGTAGCTGGCGTATTGGCCGCGCTCTTTGGCCAATTCAGACGACGCCCAGTAGGCGTAGTAGCAAACGGCTTCCATGGAGCGGTCAGCAAACTCAACCGCGGCTTGTGAGGCGTAAGGCACGCGCATTTCGTACAAGCTGTCTTGGAAGGCCATGATGCCCATGCCGACAGGGCGGTGACGCAGGTTAGAGTCACGCGCTTTTTTGACGGCGTAGTAGTTGATGTCGATCACGTTGTCGAGCATGCGCATGGCCACTTTGATGGTGCGCTTGAGCTTGTCGTGGTCGAGTTCTTTGCCGTTAGGACCGTCTTTCAAGTGTTGAGACAGGTTGACGGAGCCCAAGTTACACACCGCAGTTTCGGTGTCGCTGGTGTTGAGTGTGATCTCTGTGCACAGGTTGGACGAGTGCACCACGCCCACGTGCTGTTGGGGTGAACGCACGTTGCATGGGTCTTTGAACGTGATCCATGGGTGGCCAGTTTCAAACAACATAGTGAGCATCTTGCGCCACATGTCGCTGGCTTGCATGGTTTTGCTTGGCTTGATTTCGCCACGCTTGGCTTTGGCTTCGTAGGCCACATAGGCTTTTTCGAATTCAGCGCCGAACAAGTCGTGCAAATCAGGCACGTCAGAAGGAGAGAACAAGGTCCACTCGCCTTTTTCCATGACGCGACGCATGAACAAGTCTGGAATCCAGTTGGCGGTATTCATGTCGTGGGTACGACGGCGGTCGTCACCTGTGTTCTTGCGCAACTCGAGGAACTCTTCGATGTCCAAGTGCCAAGTTTCCAAATAGGTACACACAGCGCCTTTGCGCTTGCCGCCTTGGTTCACCGCCACGGCGGTGTCGTTGACGACCTTCAAGAATGGCACCACACCTTGTGATTCGCCATTGGTGCCCTTGATGTGGCTGCCCAAAGCACGCACGCGCGTCCAGTCGTTGCCCAAGCCGCCGGCAAATTTAGACAGCAAAGCGTTTTCTTTGATCAACTCATAAATGCCATCCAAGTGGTCAGGCACGGTTGACAGGTAACAGCTGGAGAGCTGCGAGCGCAAAGTGCCGCTGTTGAACAGCGTAGGCGTGCTCGACATGAAGTCGAATGACGACAGCACTTCGTAGAACTCAATGGCACGGGCTTCACGGTCAACTTCGTTGAGAGACAGGCCCATGGCCACGCGCATGAAGAAAGCTTGTGGCAATTCGATGCGGTTCTTGCGCACGTGCAAGAAGTAGCGGTCATACAGGGTTTGCAGGCCGAGGTAATCGAATTGCAAATCACGGCTGGCTTTGAGAGCTGAGCCCAAGCGTGGCAGGTCGAACTGCAACATGGCTGGGTCGAGCAAGTCGTTGTCCACGCCTTTTTGGATGAACTGTGGGAAGTACTCAGCGTAGTGCTGGCCCATGTCTGCGTGCAGCACTTCTTTGCCCAGCACTTCTTTGGCGATGGTGTGCATCAACAAACGTGCGGTGGCGTAGGTGTAGTCTGGGTCTTTCTCGATCAGCGTACGTGTCGCCAAGATGGCAGCCTTGTAGACCTCCTCCATGGGCACACCGTCGTACAGGTTTCGCATGGTCTCAGCCATGATGGGGTCTGGCTTGACGTCAGCACCCAAGCCAGCGCATGAATCGTTGATCAGGCGTTTGAGGTTGTTCAAGTCCAAGGCCACGCGTTGGCCGTTGTCGATCACGTGCAAAGTGGGGGCGGCTGGTGCTTGCTCTTCTTTGATGTGCGCGCGTTCTTGGTTACGGCTTTCGCGGTAGAGCACGTAAGCGCGTGCGATTTCGTGGTGACCGCCGCGCATCAAGCCCAACTCCACTTGGTCTTGCACATCTTCAATATGGAAGGTGCCGCCGCCTGGACGTGAGCGCATCAGTGCGCGGACCACGGCTTGGGTGAGTGCTTCGACCATCTCACGAACGCTGGCAGATGCCGCGCCTTGTGTGCCGTGCACGGCTAAAAATGCCTTCATCATGGCCACTGCAATCTTGGCGGGTTCGAAAGGAACCACGGCGCCGTTGCGGCGAATGATTTGGTAGTGCGTCAACATGGTGGGCGTCTCTGTGGCCGCGCGGTCGTGCGCGATAGAGGCGTGGCCCATTGATGTGGAGTGCACAGCGGTTTCTGCGGTTTGCATGTCTTTTTTCTTCCTTGTGAGCAGTTCAATCGTGCGTAGAAAAAGCGGTGTCATGACCACTTTTAAAAAATTCAAGTCGACACTATATCTGGTGTTCGACCATGTGCCAATACGCTACGGGTAGTGTTTTGGTAGGAAATGATTACATTTGAAATTTCAATAAATGAAGTGTCTTGCACGCACGATTTTTGACACCTGTTTGCGCTCAGTATTGGTGGGAGATTGAATTGGAAATCTAGTGTTGACGCCGCATTCCAAGTTGTTTGGCGCGCTGATGCGCATGGCGTCTGAAACTGAAATCGAAATGCACAAAATCTGTGCAAACCAACTTTTTTTTGATGAATGACGAAAAATTAATTCTTCAAAGGAAAACTGTCGTCAGTCCAACCCAAAGATTGCTGCAAAAGCCGCCAATCAAACCCTGCGCCTGGGTCTTGTTTGCGCTCAGGGGCCACATGTTCGTGGCCGGCGATGTGATGCAACTTGTAATGCTGTGCGATGGCCGCACACACGCTGCTGAGCGTTTCGTACTGCGGGGCTTCAAAGCTATTGCCTTCTAGGCCTTCGAGTTCAATGCCAATGGAGAAGTCGTTGCAGTTGTCGCGCCCTTGATAGCTAGAACGCCCTGCATGCCATGCGCGGTCGTCGCAGCTGACAAACTGAATGAGTGCACCGTCGCGGCGAATCACAAAATGTGCCGATACCTCAGCCCCCCGAATTTGTTGAAAGTAGGGATGCGCCTCCCAATCCAGCGTGTTGGTGAACAGGGCTTCGATTTCGGGGCCGCCATATTGGCCTGGCGGCAGGCTGATGGAGTGCACCACCACCAAATCAATCGAGGTGTGCGCGGGGCGTGGCCCAAAGTTGGGCGAGGGCGTGTGCTTGGCAAAGCGGTACCAGCCATTGCGCCACAGGGCGGTCATGGGCTTAGCCTTCATGGCTGTCGCGGTGCGCAGCGCTGCAATACAAACCGCGCGCGCCACGAATGGCATCGTCCTCGGGCACGTGTGTGCCGCAGTGGGCGCAGGGCACCATCACTTGTGGGCCTGTTTTTTTTGTCGACGGTTGGTCAGGCTTTCGTTGTTGGCGAATCCACCAGATGCCGCCTAAGACGATGAGCAACAGCACGAGGTACTTCATGCCACGCGCCCCAGCACCACTTCCAACACAAAACGTGAGCCCGCATAGCCCAGCAACAACAAACCTGCGCCGATGTAAAGCACACGCACCGCTTTGCGGCCACGCCAGCCAAAGCGGCTGCGGCCTAGCAACAGCACAGCAAAGGTGACCCAAGACAGCAGCGAAAACACCGTTTTGTGGTCCCAGCGCCAAGCGGCCTGCGCGCCATACAAACTATCGCCAAACAGCCAGCCTGCCGCCAAGGTAGCGGTCAGCAAAACAAAACCAGCCGTGACAAAGCGGAAGGTCAATCGTTCCAATGTGAGCAATGGCAACCCCACATGGGTGTCCGCACCTTGGCGCATGTGTTTTTCAGCACGCGTCATGAGCCAGGCATGTACCACGGCGGCGGCAAATAAACCATATGAAGCCACACCCAAAGCCAAGTGCAGCGGCAGCAAGGGCGATGACTGTGTGTGCAGTGCTGTGCCTGGGAATGCTGCAGCCAAAACCACCACCGCAGCGCCCACGATTGACAGCGTCCAGCGAGTGCGCAGTTGCGGAAACCAGTGTTGCTCCAGCACATAAAACGTGAGCATCAGCCAAGCCGTGACCGACAGCGCTGGCGCAAAACCAAAGCGCAAGCCGCCGTCTTGCGGCGCAAACAAGGCAAACACCAGGCCCAAACCGTGCAACGCCCAAGGCACGCTCAAGAGACGGTGGCCCATGCTAGGCGCCACGCGTGGGCCGATAAGGGCGGTCAATGCGTAAGCGGCCGCTGTGGGCAGCGAGAGCCAAAGGTTGAGCGGGATGTCGCTGGCTAAAATCATGGCAACAGTTTAGCGTTTCGCTACACACGAAAAACCAAGCCCTATCAAGGGGTACATATGGCCTCAGCCCTTACCGACAAACTCTCGCGCCTGGTCAAACACATCAGCGGACAGGCCCGCATCACCGAAAGCAACGTGGCCGACATGTTGCGCGAGGTGCGCATGGCCCTGCTCGAAGCCGACGTGGCGCTGCCCGTGGTGCGAGACTTCATTGCCCGCGTCAAAGAAAAAGCTCTCGGCCAAGAAGTCATTGGCTCTTTGCAGCCTGGTCAAGCCTTGGTGGCCATCGTCAACAAAGAGTTGGCTGCCACCATGGGCGAAGGCGTGAGCGACTTGAACCTTGCCGCTCAGCCACCCGCCGTGATTTTGATGGCAGGTTTGCAAGGTGCGGGTAAAACCACCACCACCGCCAAGCTCGCACGTTGGCTCATCAACCAACGCAAGAAAAAAGTACTGACGGTTTCAGGCGACGTGTACCGCCCAGCTGCGATTGAGCAGCTCAAAACCGTCACCACCCAAGCTGGTGCCGAATGGTTCCCCAGTTCGCCCGACCAAAAGCCTGCTGACATTGCCCGTGCTGCACTGGACTACGCCCGCAAACATTACTTTGATGTGTTGCTGGTCGACACGGCCGGTCGCTTGGCCATTGACGAAGCCTTGATGGCTGAAATCAAACAACTGCACAGTGTGTTGAACCCCGTCGAGACTTTGTTTGTGGTCGATGCCATGCAAGGTCAAGACGCCATCAACACAGCCAAGGCCTTCAGCGATGCGCTGCCTTTGACGGGCATTGTGCTGACCAAGCTGGATGGTGATTCACGCGGTGGTGCAGCTTTGTCGGTGCGCCAAATCACGGGCGCACCCATCAAGTTCGCGGGTACCAGTGAGAAGCTGGACGGCTTAGAGCTGTTCGATGCCAACCGCCACGCTGGTCGCGTGCTGGGGATGGGCGATATCTTGGCCTTGGTCGAGCAAGTCACGGCTGGTGTGGACATGGCGGCCGCGCAAAAGCTGGCCGAGAAGGTCAAGCGCGGCGATGCGTTTGACTTGAACGACTTCCTCGCGCAAATTCAGCAAATGCGTTCCATGGGCGGCTTGTCCAACATCATGGACAAATTGCCCACGCAAATGGCGGCCAAAGCGGGTCAGGTGGACATGGACAAGGCTGAGAAAGACATTGGCCGCAAGCAAGGCATCATCCACAGCATGACACCGCTGGAACGTCGCAAGCCCGACCTCATCAAAGCCACACGCAAGCGCCGCATTGCTGCGGGTGCAGGCGTGCAAGTGCAAGACGTGAACCGCTTGCTCAAAGAGTTTGAGCAAATGCAAAGCATGATGAAGAAGATGAGCGGCGGCGGCATGATGAAGATGATGAAACGCATGGGCGCCATGAAAGGCATGATGGGGGGCGGTGGCGGGTTTCCTGGGATGCGTTGAATCTGGTCACCCAAAGTAAAAATCCCTGACGCCTTGCGGCCTCAGGGATTTTTTTCATGGTGGATTCAGCTTAAGCCGACTCGTTCACCAACACCTCACCGCGCAGTGAATGCGGGTTGGCTTCCGTGATTTTTACGTCAATCAACTGGTTCATCAGGCGCTCTGGGTTGGGGCCGCCTTTGAAGTTGACGATGCGGTTGCACTCGGTGCGCGCACGCAACTCGGTGGCATCTTTCTTGGCAAAACCATCAACCAGCACGCGTTGCACCGTGCCCACGCGTTGCACGTTGATGTCGCGCATGTTGTCTTCGATGATTTTTTGCACCTCTTGCAAGCGGCGCAATTTCACCTCGTGCGGCGTGTCGTCGTGCAGATTGGCCGCAGGTGTGCCGGGGCGGGGGCTGAAGATGAAGCTGAACGAGTTGTCAAAGTACACATCGTGCATGAGCTTGATGAGCTTTTGGTGGTCTTCTTCGGTCTCGCCGGGAAAGCCCACGATGAAGTCCGAGCTCATGGCCATGTCAGGGCGAATGGCGCGCAGCTTTTTCACCGTGCTTTTGTATTCCATAGCGGTGTAACCGCGTTTCATGGCCATCAAAATGCGGTCGCTGCCGTGCTGCACAGGCAGGTGCAGATGGCTCACCAATTGCGGCACCTTGGCGTACACATCAATCAAACGCTGTGTGAACTCGTTGGGGTGGCTGGTGGTGTAACGGATGCGTTCGATGCCGGGGATTTCGGCCACGTACTCAATCATCAGCGCAAAGTCCGCAATCTCAGACGTGCCGCCCATGGCACCGCGGTAAGCGTTGACGTTTTGGCCCAAGAGCGTGACTTCTTTCACGCCTTGTGCAGCCAAGCCCGCCACTTCCACCAACACGTCGTCAAACGGCCGGCTCACTTCTTCGCCACGGGTGTAAGGCACCACGCAGTAGCTGCAATATTTGCTACAGCCTTCCATGATGCTCACATAGGCGCTACCGCCCTCGACGCGAGCGGGGGGCAGGTGGTCAAACTTTTCAATTTCTGGAAAACTGATGTCGACTTGTGGCTTGGACAAGCTTTCGCGTTGGTTGAGCAAATCAGGCAAGCGGTGCAAAGTCTGCGGGCCAAACACCACGTCCACATAGGGTGCGCGGGCAATGATGGTGGCGCCTTCTTGGCTGGCCACGCAGCCGCCCACGGCAATCTTGACGCCTTTGGCTTTCAAATGCTGGATGCGGCCGAGGTCTGAAAACACCTTTTCTTGGGCTTTCTCGCGCACCGAGCAGGTGTTGAAGACGATCAGGTCGGCTTCTTCGACGTCGTTGGTTTTTTCGTAGCCATCGGACTGCCCGAGTACGTCCACCATCTTGTCCGAGTCGTACTCGTTCATTTGGCAACCGAAGGTTTTAATAAAGACTTTGCGGCTCATGGCTGAGCCTCCCCGTGGGGATAAAAGCAGCGGTTCATGGTGTTGATCCAGAGGCTGTGGAAGAAGCTAACCATTGTAATGTTGTGGTCGTGTCGGTTTCTTTTGTGTCCGTTTCTTGCTTTTGTCAGTTGCGGCAATAATTTACCGTTCCATGTTGGGATTAAAGCTTGTGACAAATCAAGCCGATACCCACTGACTTGCCCAAACAGTGGCGTGCGCTGCGCGTGGCTGTTTGGCTTTATCAAAATGCACCCACTCAAGTGAATGGCCATGAAAAAATATTTAAGACTGATTGTTGAACTCGTCATGGGCTTGCTGCTCGCAGGCGCTTTGGCGTTTGGCTACTGGAGCTACACCAGTAAAAACCAAGTCATGAGCGAGCTGACAGAAGCCAGCGAAGGCGCGACTGAGGCGCAAGGCGAACTCGAAAAGCTGACCAAGGAATTAGAAGAAGCCAAAGAGAAGCTTGAAGAGTACGAGCCAGCTGCGCAGCAAATGACTGCGGTCAAAGAGTCGTTCAGCAATGGCATCGTGTTGCAAGACTACGAAGCTTTCATCAAGGCCCAAAAAGGCCCTGTGACCAGCGAACGTCAGTTGGGCTTGGGCGCTTTGCGCTTGCTCACCAAAGGCGCTGAAGACCCAGACACCATCAGCGCTTTTCAAAAGGCGCTGGAGATGGCCGAGTGGTCATCACGCGTGAAGTCCATCTGTGCAGCGCAAAACGCGTTAGCTGCAGCCGGTCAAAAAGTCAAAGTGTTGGCTGACTGTGCCGCTGAGAAGCCAGAGGCCAATGGTCACAAAAAAGGCCATGCGGTTCATTGGGACTATGCCGGCGAGATGGGCCCAGAGAACTGGGGCGATGAGTTCCCCACCTGCGGCAAGGGCACCAAGCAATCGCCTTTGAACATCACCGGTCCTTTCGAAAAGTCGAAAGACGTGTTGGTGGTGAATTACAAAGAAGGCCCGTTGAAAATTTTGAACAACGGCCACACCATCCAAGTGAACGTGGAACCAGGCAGCACCTTGAAAATCAACAAGGACGTGTACAACCTGTTGCAATTCCACTTCCACCGTCCTAGCGAAGAGCAAATTGACGGTAAGCCTATGGCCATGGTGGCGCACTTTGTGCACAAAAACGCCGATGGCAAATTGGCTGTGATGGGCGTGTTGCTCAACGACGGCAAAGACAACGCCGCGATTCAAACACTGTGGAACAACGCACCAAAGGCCGAAGGCCCAGAGGTCGCTGTGGACGGCGTTAAGTTTGACCCCAGCAGCTTGGTGCCTGCCGCTTTGACGCACTACAGCTACGAAGGTTCACTCACCACGCCACCTTGCACCGAAGGCGTGAACTTCTTCATCTTGAAGACACCCGTTGACATCGGCAAGAAACAAGTGGTGGACTTCCCATTTAAGCGCAACGCACGCCCTGTGCAGCCTTTGAATGGTCGCAAAATCAATGCGAATTGATTTTTAAGACACATCAAGTCTTGTGAGAACGCCTGCTCTGTTTAGTCAGAGCAGGCGTTTTTTCATGTTAATTTGCAAACTTAAGAAAGTTTCGGCGGTGGCGAGGGCAGGGTGTAGAGCATAGGCATGGCCACCGCCACGAGCAAGAAAACCATCACCACAAAAATCAGCAAAATTTTGAAGAATTCGGATGAGTCTGGAAATTTGGTTTTGGGCGGTGCTGCTTGTTCAAACTTGACGCGGGGCAGTTGCAGT
>CANGOY010000065.1 GCA_947455585.1 Comamonadaceae bacterium | reverse complement strand
GTGGCGGGTGTCATTGCGTACACCAAAATTCCTGTGGCCGCGCTGCCCAGCTTTAACAGCCCGGTCATTCAGGTGTCGGCCACTTTGTCTGGCGCCAGTCCAGAAAACATGGCAGCCTCTGTGGCCTTGCCCTTGGAGAAAGAGTTCTCCACGATTGACGGTATCACCGTCATCAGTTCGACCAACTTTTTGAGCACCACCAGCATCACGCTGGAATTCAACAACGACCGCGACATCGACAAAGCTGCCGTAGATGTGCAGGCTGCCTTGCTGCGCGCCCAGCGTCGTCTTCCCATTGAGATGACCACGCCACCGTCGTACCGCAAGGTCAACCCTGCGGATGCGCCAGTGTTGTTGATGTCTTTGACATCGCCCGCCATGGACTTGTTTGAAGTCAGTGACTATGCGGAAAACCTGATTTCTCCTAACTTGTCCACCATCGACGGTGTGGCGCAAGTTTTGGTTTATGGCCAAAAACGCTACGCCGTGCGCGTGCGCGCCAACCCCGCCAAGTTGGCCTTGAACAACTTGACGATGGACGATGTGGCCCAAGCCGTCAACAAAGCCAACTCCAATTCACCCGTGGGTGTGTTGGATGGCCCCCGTCAAGCGCTGACGATTTATGCCAACCCACAGCTGGTGCGTGCCCGTGAATTTGCTGATTTACTGATTGCCCAGCGCAATGGCGTGCCCATTCGTCTGTCAGATGTGGCGGTGGTGAGCGAGAGCTACGAACAGGTGAAAACCAGTGGCTCTTACATGGGCGAACGTGCGGTCATCATTGCGGTGTTGCGTCAGCCGAGCGCCAATACCGTGAAGGTGGTGGACGGCATTCGCCGCATGATTCCGCAGTTCGAAAAGCAAATGCCGGGGTCCGTGCAAATCAACTTGTTGAACGACCGTTCTATGTCGATTCGTGAGTCGATTCACGACGTGAACTACACCTTGGCCTTGACCATCGTGTTGGTGGTGTTGGTGATTTTCTTGTTCTTGAAACATGCCGCTGCCACCATCATTCCCGCTTTGAGTTTGCCTGTATCGTTGATTGGCGCGTTCTTCTTGATGTATTGGTTGGGTTTTAGCCTAGATAACGTCTCATTGCTAGGCATCACGCTCGCCGTGGGCTTGGTGGTAGATGACTCTATCGTGGTGCTTGAGAACATCGTGCGCTATGTGGAAGAGGGCATGCACCCGCTCAAAGCTGCGTTGAAGGGCAGTCAAGAAGTGGGCTTCACCATCATCTCGATTTCGATTTCTTTGGTGGCGGTGTTCATTCCCATCTTCTTCATGCCGGGGCCTATTGGTCTGCTGTTCCGAGAGTTTGCGGTGGTGGTGTCGCTGTCCATTTTGGTCTCTGCCATTGTGTCGCTGACGCTAGTGCCTATGTTGTGCAGCCGCTTCTTGCCCAAGCACGGCGAAGAGCCGAAAGACTATTGGATTACCGTCAAGTTCGATGAAATTTTTCATGCGGTGCTGCGTAAATACGAGTCCACCTTGGACTGGTGTTTGGCA
This sequence comes from Comamonadaceae bacterium, assembly GCA_947455585.1. Classification (GTDB taxonomy): domain Bacteria; phylum Pseudomonadota; class Gammaproteobacteria; order Burkholderiales; family Burkholderiaceae_C; genus Limnohabitans. Next base: position 7,551 of record CANGOY010000065.1, on the reverse strand, counting down.
CATCAGCGCTACGTGCTGGGTGTGGCCATTGGCACCTTTGTGGTGACCATTGCCATGTACATCTGGGTGCCCAAGGGTTTCTTCCCTGAAGAAGACTTGGGTCAAGTTTTGATGACCACAGAAGCTGCGGAAGACATTTCGTTCTCATCCATGTTGGCCTTGCAAGATCAAGCCGCTGAAATGGTCAAGAACGACCCCAACGTGCTGAGCATGGTGTCGTTTGTGGGCGGCGGTGGCAACAACGGCAATTTGCCTAACAACGGCCGCATGTTCTTGAACCTCAAGCCCAAGAGCGACCGTGCGCCTATGCAAAAGGTGCTGGAAGGCTTGCGAAGCAAGTTCCGCACTTTGCCTGGCTTGAACGTCTACATGCGACCCATTCAAAACTTGCAGCTCGGCGGCAAGGTGAGTAAGAGCCGATACCAGTTCATCTTGCAAAGCGTGGGCTTTGATGGTGTAAATGAATGGTCTGAAAAGATGGTGCGCCAAATGCGCGCAGACCCCATCTTTCGAGACGTCACGACCGATTCACAGCTCAAAGGCTTGAATGTGTTGGTCGACATCAACCGCGAAAAAGCCGCCAGTGCTGGCGTGACGATGGCAGACATTCGCACGGCTTTGTATTCGTCGTATGGTGAGAAACAAATCTCCACCATTTACACACCGGTCAATACCTACCAAGTGATTTTGGAGTCGCTAGAAGAAAGCCGCCAATTCGAAGCCGGCTTGAACGACATCTATGTGCGCGGCCGCGCCACGGACCGCTTGGTGCCGCTCTCGAGTGTGGCGAACTTCAAACGTTTCATCGGCCCAACAGCGGTGAACCATCAGGGGCAAATTCCTGCGGTCACGATTTCGTTTAACTTGGCGCCCGATGTGCCTTTGGGTGATGCGACTTCTAAGATTGACCAGTTCACCAAAGACATCGAGTTGCCTGCCACCATCATCACCAGCTATGGCGGTGATGCGGCGGTGTTTCAAAGTGGCCAGTCTGGACAAATCATTTTGTTGGTCAGCGCCATCTTTGTGATTTACATCTTGTTGGGTGTTTTGTACGAAAGCTACATCCACCCGCTGACGATTTTGGCGGGCTTGCCTTCTGCGGCGATTGGTGCCTTGTTGTTCTTGCGTTTGTTTGGCATGGAGCTGACCATCATTGCCACCATCGGCATCTTGCTGCTGATTGGTATCGTGAAAAAGAACGCGATTTTGATGATTGACTTCGCACTCGAAGCCCAACGCCAACATAACATGACGCCGCGTGAAGCCATTCGCACAGCGTGCTTGACGCGGTTCCGTCCCATTTTGATGACCACGCTCGCCGCGATGATGGGCGCTTTGCCGATTGCCTTGGGGCTGGGGGCAGGCGCTGAGTTGCGCATGCCATTGGGCATTGTGGTTGTGGGTGGTTTGGCGTTCTCGCAAGTGATCACGCTCTACATCACGCCTGTGATTTACATCTACCTTGAAAAGTACAGCGGCAAAGGCCCGATGGAAATTCCGGTGGAGATGATGCCTTAACGCACTAGGCAGACGGGGCCTAGATGGCTCCGTCAAACATCATCACATTCACCTCGTCACCCACGGCCACGTTGCCTTGCGCGTGATGCAGCACGATGAGGCCATTGCCTTGCACCATCGAGCTCAGCACGCCTGAGCCTTGGTTGCCTGTGGTGCGAACTTGCAGCGTGCCATCAGCCGCGCTGCTGACAAAACCTCGTTGGTATTCTGTGCGGCCCGATTTTTTACGCAGGGGCTCAAGGCACTTGGCGCGCAGCAGTGGCGCTGGCAGAGCAGTGCTACCCATCATGCGCAAGAGGGCTGGGCGCACAAAGGCTAGGAAGGTGACCATCACCGCCACCGGGTTGCCGGGCAAGCCAAACAACACCGACTTACCAATGCGGCCGACGGCCATGGGGCGACCAGGGCGCATGGCAATTTTCCAAAACGCCACGTCGCCCAGCTTTTTCATCATGGCTTTGGTGAAGTCGGCTTCGCCCACGCTCACACCGCCGCTGGTGATGATGGCATCGGCCTCAAGAGCGGTTTTGGCAAACGCGGCTTCTAAGAGGGCGGGCTCGTCACGCACCACACCCATGTCAATCACTTCGCAGCCCATGCGCGTGAGCAGGCCAAACACGGTGTAGCGGTTGCTGTCGTAAACCGCACCTTCTCGCGGAGCTTCACCCAAGCTGAGCACTTCATCGCCGGTAGAAAAATACGCCACGCGCAAGCGGCGGTGCACGCGCACATCGGGCAAACCAAGGCTGGCAATCAAGCCCAATGCTGCGGGTGTGAGGTGCTGGCCTGCTGTCAAAGCGGGTTGGCCTAGCATCAAGTCTTCGCCCATCAAGCGGCGGTTGTCACCCGCTTTCAAAATGTTGGGTGGAAGGGTGACGGTGGTCACATCGTGTGCGCTGACCACTTGGCAGAACTCTTGCGGCACCACTGTGTCGAGCCCATCGGGCAGGATGGCACCCGTCATGATTTTCAGGCATTCGCCCGCGTTGACTTTGCCTTGCCAAGCTTTGCCCGCCAGTGCTGTGCCCACCACGCGTAGGCTGAGGGGCTGGTCGCCGTGCAACTGAGCGGCATCGAACGCAAAGCCGTCCATGGCCGAGTTGTTGTGTGCAGGCACGCTGATAGGGGAGATGACGTCTTGTGCCAGGACGCGGCCCAGTGCGTCAAACAAATACACGTCTTGTGAGTCGTCGATAGAGACGGGTTGCACCAACTCAGCTAAAAATTCATTGACTTGGCTCACGCTCAAGGCTTGCGGGTCGTAGCCTTGCAGGGCGGCAGCGATGTCATCAATGCTTTTCATTGCGCAGCGTTTTCTAGAGCTTGCAGTTCGTTCAGCGTGTTGACGTTGGCAAAGGCCAGCGGGTCGTCGTTGGGCGCATCAAACGGCACTTGAACAGTTTTGTGTTGCGCGGTCCACGCGTCAATTTTGCGGCCACCGGCGTGCATGAACTTGACCAAGCTTTCTGACATTTCAATCTTCATCAGGCAAAACACGGGTTGTGCGCGGGTCTCGGTCTGGCCGTCGATCGTGGTTTCAGGGGCTGCTGCCATGGCGATGTCTGCGTCTTCACGTACCAAAGCTTCGGCCAGACGCTCGGCCAAGTCGAGCGGCAGGCGGGGCGTGTCGCAGGGCACGGTTAGCACGTAAGGGGTTTCGGCGCGTTCTAAGCCAACCAAGAAACCAGACAGTGGGCCTGCAAAGTCAGCCGAAGCATCGGGCCAAACGGAGGCACCAAACGATTCGTAGGCTGAGAGGTTGCGGTTGGCGTTGACCATCACGCTTTCGACTTGGGGTCCAAGGCGCATGAGGGTGTGCAGGGCCAGCGGGATGCCGTTGAAGTTTTGCAAACCTTTGTCCACGCCGCCCATGCGGCTGCCGCGGCCGCCGGCCAAGATGAGGCCGGTGATGTCTTGTGGGGCGATGGTGTGTGTCATGTTGGCGTGTGTTGGTTTGTTGGGTACAGATTTTGTCGATGAGCGGCTGTGAGGCAGTTGTCTTAACCGCCGATGTAGCTCATCTCAACGCGGCGCACGGCAGGCGCGCTGTCGACAGGCATGGACGCACGCAGCTCGGAGTAGCGGTCGTCGCGGCCCTGCCAAATGTGGCCAATGGCTGAGGCCAGGTCTACATCTGTGGCTTGTGCTCCACGCATGAGGCTGCGCAAGTCGTAGCCCTGCGTGGCAAACAAACAGAGGTAGAGCTTGCCTTCGGTGGAGAGGCGGGCGCGGTTGCAGTCGCGGCAAAAGGCTTGGGTCACGCTGCTGATGACGCCCACTTCGCCCAAGGCGGGGTCGAACACGCCCGCGGCGTTGGCATAGCCCCAGCGCTGGGCGGTTTCACCGATGGCGCTGGCATCTAGCGACACGAGTGGGAATTCTTGTTGAATGTGTTGAATGACTTCGGCAGAAGGCAACACATCGTCCATGCACCAACCATTCGTTGCCCCCACATCCATGTATTCGATGAAGCGTAGCGTGATGCCGCTGCCACGGAAGTGGCGGGCCATGGGCAAGATTTGGTCGACGTTGGTGCGGCGCTTGACCACCATGTTGACTTTAAGGCCCGTGAATAGCCCATTCGCATCCAGCCCCAAGCCCGCGTCTTTGGCGGCGGCAATGCCGTCCAGCACATCGGATACGGGAAAGTCCACATCATTCATGGCGCGAAACACCGCGTCGTCTAAGCCGTCTAGGCTCACCGTCACACGGTTCAGGCCCGCGTCTTTGAGCGACTTGGCTTTACGGGTCAAGAGCGAGCCGTTGGTGGTGAGAGTCAGGTCGAGCGGCGTGCCGTCTGGCGTTTGGATATTGGCCAGCTGGTCGACCAAGATTTCAAGGTTTTTGCGCAGCAGCGGTTCGCCGCCAGTCAGGCGAATTTTGCGCACGCCGTGGGCCACAAACACTTTGGCGAGGCGGGTGATTTCTTCGAAGTTCAGCAAGTCACCGTGGGGCAGGTAGGCGTAGTCTTTGTTGAACACCTCTTTGGGCATGCAGTAGTTGCAGCGAAAGTTGCAACGGTCGGTCACGCTGATGCGCAGGTCGTGCAGCGGGCGGCCCAAGCTGTCGCTCAGCAGGCCCGAAGCAGCAATGGGCTGTGTAGGCACCGTAGCGGGTAGGGCTAGCAGCCGTTGGTCGACAAGGGGAATCACGCGTTCAGACATAGTGGATGGATTTTGCCTCAGTGGCCAATCCCCTAAGCCTTGATATAGATCAGTGCGACAAGCCCCTAAACGATGCAAAGTAAGGGCATTGCAATTGACAGGAGTAACACCATGAAAGCTTGGATTGACCTTTTTTCTACCGACTACGGCCTGATGAGCGTGGCTGTGATTGCCTTCGTGTTGGTGATGGCGGTTTACTTTTTGCGCGTATTCATGGGTTTGATGGACGAAACTGGTAAAAGCACCCACGAATAAGAGTTTCAAAGGCTAAGTAGAGGCGCAAGCCCCGTGAAAGTAAAATCGGGGCTAATCCCTTGAGTTCCTTTTTTAACTTTTACAACAAGACACCATGTCCCTGAATAAAGTCACCCCCGGTAGCAAAGTTCCTGAAGCCTTCAACGTGATCATCGAAATCCCGATGAACTCGGATCCAGTGAAGTACGAAGTCGACAAAGAGTCTGGCGCTCTGTTCGTAGACCGCTTCATGGGTACGGCCATGCATTACCCCACCAACTACGGCTATGTGCCGCAAACCATCGCTGGCGACGGCGACCCTGTGGACGTGTTGGTGATGACACCTTTCCCATTGCCACCAGGCGTGGTGGTGCCTTGCCGTGCGTTGGGCATCTTGATGATGGAAGACGAAGGCGGCGTGGACGGCAAAGTGTTGGCTGTGCCAACTGAAAAAATCTTGGCCCGTTACAGCAACATCAAGTCATTGGCTGATATCCATGACTTGCAGTTGCAACAAATCGCTCACTTCTTTGAACACTACAAAGACCTCGAAAAAGGCAAGTGGGTCAAGGTCAAGGGCTGGGAAGGTATTGAATCTGCCCACAAAGAAATTTTGGACGGTATGGCCAACTACAAGAAGTAATTCTTGGTTGTGTTCATCGAAAGCCCGCTTAGACGGGCTTTTTTGTTTCTGCGGGCTTTGTTTGCGTCTTATTGCGGCTCTTGGCGTTTGAAGGGGCTGCGCTCAGCCAAGTGGTCGAGGTAGTTGTTGACGCCTGCAGTTTCCCGTTCAAGAAACCGTTCCACCGCATCAGCAAACGCGGGGTGGGCTAGCCAATGTGCGCTGTAGGTGGGAACTGGCATGAGGGCGCGGGCCATTTTGTGTTCGCCTTGGGCGCCGCCTTCAAAGCGTTGCACGCCGTTGGCAATGCACCAGTTCAAAGGTTGGTAGTAGCAAGCCTCAAAGTGCAGGCAGTCCACGCGCTCTAACGCGCCCCAGTAGCGGCCGTAGGCAACTGCGTCAGGCGACCCTAGGCCTTGCACTGCCACTAGGCTACTGGCAATGGCGCGGCCTTCGCGTTCGGCCACAAACAGCACCCAGTTGTGGGGCATGTCCTGTTGCATCTGCTCAAAGAAGGCGCGGCTCAGGTAGGGCGCATTGCCGTGTTCGAGGTAGGTGCGTTCGTAGCATCGGTAGAAAAAATCCCAGTCCTCGCTGCTGATGGCTGCACCGACCGAGGTGCGAAACGTGACGCCTGCATCGGCCACGCGGCGGCGTTCTTGTTTGATTTTTTTGCGCTTCTCTTGGGAGAGGCTAGTTAGGAAAGCGTCGAAGCTGTCAAAGCGTTGGCCTTGCGGCGTGGTGTTATGCCAATGGAATTGCACGGTTTGGCGCTGCATCAAGCCCAGTGCATCGCACGCGGCGCGGTCGTCGGGGCTGGTGAAGAGCATGTGCAGGGAAGAGAGCTGGAACTGCTTTGCAACATCCACCAAGGCTTCAAGCAGGGCTTGGCGAGCTGTTGCATCGATGGCCAGCAGGCGCGAGCCCGGTACGGGCGTGAAGGGCACGGCGCAAGTGGCTTTGGGGAAGTAGCTGAGGCCATGGTCGGCATAGGCGTTAGCCCACGCCCAGTCAAACACATATTCGCCGTAGGAGTGGTCTTTGATGTAGAGCGCACAGGCGGCGGTTAAGGTGTCACCGAGCCAGAGCGACACAAACTGCGGCGTCCAGCCCGTGTCGGGTGTGGCGCTGCCGCTCGTGTGCAAAGCAGCCAGATAGGCGTGCTGCATGAAGGGCGAGGGCGCGTCTTGCTGGGTCAATAAAGCGTCCCACGCTTCAGCGGGGATATCTAGCGGGCTTGCGTGAACGCGAATGACATAATCCATTTTGTTTTTAGACCTGTTTTACTTTGGACGATGTGCCTGTTGCCATGACTCTCAAAATTTGTGTTGCTCAGTTGAATTTCGTGGTGGGCGACATGGCGGGTAACGCCCAGAAAATCATCGATTGCGCTACCGCGGCATACCAAGATGGCGCCCGCTTGGTGCTAACGCCCGAGCTCTCGCTGTGCGGCTATGCCGCCGAAGATTTGTTCCTTCGCCCCTCATTCATCAAGGCCTGTGATGATGCCTTGAAAACGGTGTCCGCCGCTCTGAGCGGGTTAAAGGGCTTGCACGTGGTGGTGGGCCATCCCTCAGGCGGTGACGAGCGTACACGTTCGGTCTCAGTGCAACGCCGCTTCAACATGGCGAGCGTGGTGTGTGAAGGCCAAGTGGTGGCCGCTTACGCCAAGCGCGAACTGCCCAACTACCAAGTGTTTGACGAGCGCCGCTACTTCGTGGCGGGCGACCAGCCTTGCGTGTTTGACGTGGCTGGAACTAAAGTGGGCCTGCTGATTTGTGAAGACGCTTGGTTTGATGCGCCTGCTACAGACGCCAAAGCGGCGGGTGCTGAGCTGTTGGCCGTCATCAACGCTTCGCCATTCCATGTGGGCAAAGGTGACGAGCGCGAACAGGCCATGCGTTCTCGCGTGCAAGCTACGGGCTTGCCTATGATTTACGCGCATTTGGTGGGCGGCCAAGACGAGGTGGTGTTTGAAGGCCGCTCGTTCGCACTCAATGCCGATGGTGC
>CANGOY010000064.1 GCA_947455585.1 Comamonadaceae bacterium | reverse complement strand
TGGCTTGGCTGCCGGCATCGACGGTTTGGTTCACTTGTCTGACTTGTCTTGGAACGAAACCGGCGAAAACGCTGTGCGCGAATTCAAGAAGGGTCAAGAAGTTGAGGCTTTGGTCTTGGCTGTGGACGTGGACCGCGAGCGCATCAGCTTGGGTATCAAACAACTCGACTCAGACCCATTCACCACTTTCGTGTCGATCAACGACAAAGGCCAAACCGTTACCGGCAAGGTCAAGACTGTGGACGCTAAGGGCGCTGAAATCGACCTCGGCGAAGACATCATCGGCTACTTGCGCGTCAGCGAAATTTCACGCGACCGCGTGGAAGACGCAAGCCACGTGTTGAAAGTTGGCGACGAAGTGACTGCTGTGGTGGTGAACGTGGATCGCAAGACCCGCAACATCCAGTTGTCTATCAAAGCCAAAGACGCTGTGGACCAACAAGAAGCCATGGCTTCGTTGTCACACCAGTCGAAGAGCGAAAACGCTGGCACGACCAGCTTGGGCGCTTTGTTGCGCGCTAAGCTCGACAACAACTGATGACCCGTTCAGACCTGGTCGAAGAACTGGCTGCCCGCTTTGGGCAGCTCACGCACCGCGATGCCGAGTTCGCTGTCAAGACACTTCTTGACGCGATGAGCGACGCGCTGGTGCGCGGGCACCGCATTGAGTTGCGTGGCTTTGGTAGTTTTTCGATCAACCGTCGCCCACCTCGCATGGGACGCAACCCGCGTTCCGGCGAAAGCGTGGCGATTCCTGAGAAACGTGTACCTCATTTCAAGCCAGGCAAAGCCCTGCGCGAAGCAGTGGACACACGCACCCAAGAATTGTTGGCGGGGTCTGCACCCAAAGGTTGAGAAACGGTTTTTTCAAGCGGCCACAAGGCTAAAATGGTCCTCGTCACAGAGGAGCTAACTTGAAAAACCTCATGTGGCTGCTTCAGTTGTTACTGAAAGCAGCCATTTTTTTTACCCTGTTCGCTTTTGCGCTGAACAACCAACACGATGCCGTGGTCCATTTCTTTTTTGGCACCACGTGGAGTGCGCCGTTGGTATTGGTGCTGCTGACCGTCTTCGTCATGGGCGTGGCGGTAGGCGTGATTGGCATGGTGCCGCGCTGGTGGAAGCACCGCCGCTTGGCCAAACTGGCCAAGAACACAGCAACGCCTGAAGCTACAACCTCAGTCTCTTCTTCTGCGGACCCTACACATGGAATTTGACCTCAGCTGGATTTTGCTGGGCTTGCCCTTGGCCTTTATCTTGGGTTGGGTGGCCTCGCGCATGGACTTGCGCCAGCTGCGTCTTGAAAACCGCCAAACGCCCAAAGCGTATTTCAAAGGTTTGAACTACTTGCTGAACGAACAGCAAGACCAAGCCATCGACGCCTTCATCGAGGCCGTGCAACACGACCCCGACACCTCTGAGCTGCACTTTGCTTTGGGTAATTTGTTTCGCCGCCGTGGCGAATACGAACGCGCCGTGCGTGTGCATCAGCACTTGTTGTCACGCGGCGACTTAAGCCAAGCAGACCACGACCGCGCGCAACATGCCCTCGCCTTGGATTACCTCAAAGCCGGCCTGCTCGACCGCGCTGAAGAAGCCCTGAGCAAACTGGAAGGCACAGCTCACGAGGCGCAAGCGCACTTGGCCTTGCTGAGCATTTACGAACGCTCTCGCGATTGGGCCAAAGCCTCAATTGTTGCCAAAAAATTGGGCGACAGTGGCCAAGGTAGTTTTCAAGGCCGCCTGGCGCATTACCTGTGCGAAGAAGCCGAAAGCCTCGACGTGGCGCAGCATGCAGCCCAAATCGTGGCCTTGTTGAAACAAGCTACTGAAGCCGCCCCCAACAACGCGCGTGCGCGCATGGCCTTGGCTAAAACGTATGAGCAAACAGACCGCGCCACCGAGGCCTATGCCACGCTAGAAAACTTGGCAGCGCAAGTGCCCTCGTCTTTGCCTTTGGTCGCGCCCAAGTTTGCTACTCTGGCACAGACCTTGAACTGCATTCCCAAAGCCTTGGCATTGCTAGAAACCAGCTACGCAAAGACCCCATCACTCGATGTGCTCAACGCCATCGTTACATTGCAAAAAGCGCAAGGCAACAACAACACCAGCGGTTTGTTCGCCAAGCACTTAGAACGCGAACCTTCGTTGGTCGCAGCCACTCAGTGGATTGCCAACGAGAAGTTTGAGCACGAAGAATTTCACCCGCAAGTGCAACGCGCCCTTGACCGAGCAGCCAAACCGCTGCAACGTTACCGTTGCGCCGCTTGCGGCTTTGAAGCCAGCCAACACTTTTGGCAATGTCCAGGCTGCCAAGCTTGGGACAGCTACCCCGCACGACGCGTGGAGGAACTATGAACATCACCCCACAACAACTCAGCCATGCCCACGTTTTGGTCGTCGGCGATGTGATGCTAGACCGCTATTGGTATGGCGCTGTTGACCGCATCAGCCCCGAAGCCCCCGTGCCTGTAGTTCGCATCACCCGTGAAGAAAACCGTTTGGGCGGCTGTGCCAACGTGGCCTACAACGTAGTGAGCGTGGGTGCGAAAGCTTCATTGCTGTCCGTCGTCGGCGACGACGAAGCCAGCCACTTGCTAGAAGACTTGGTGGCTAAGACCGGCATCGCGCCTCACTTGGGCCGCGACAGCCAACTCAAAACCACCGTCAAGCTGCGTGTGATTGGTCGCCAACAACAACTACTGCGCGTGGACTTTGAGAACACGCCGCAAAACGAAGTGCTAGCCTCGCAAACCGACCAGTTCATGCAGTTGCTGCCTGCGCACAACGTGGTGCTGTTCTCCGATTACGGCAAAGGCGGCTTGGCCCATGTGTCGCAAATGATTGCGGCCGCTCGCGCCGCTGGCAAAGCTGTGTTGATTGACCCCAAAGGCAGCGACTACTCGCGCTACGCGGGCGCCACTTGCATCACGCCAAACCGCGCGGAACTCGAACAAGTCATTGGCAAATGGAGCACCGAAGCCGAGCTGGTGCAAAAAGCCCACGCCTTGCGCCAAGAGCTCAAACTCGATGCACTCCTACTCACCCGCAGCGAAGAAGGTATGACCTTGTTCGATGCGCAAGGCGAGCTGACTGTGTCTGCTCAAGCACGCGAAGTGTTTGATGTCACAGGCGCTGGCGATACCGTAATTGCCACTTTGGCCACCTTGGTGGCTGCAGGCATGACTTTGCGCGAAGCCATGCCTTTGGCTAACAAAGCTGGCGGCGTGGTGGTGGGCAAGTTTGGTACGGCCACCGTAAGTTACGAGGAATTAATGGCCTAAATTTAGGCCCAATGAAAAGCTAAACCAAGGTCTAGTCAATGGCCTGAGTGAATCTGGAGAAATTATGAAAATCGTCGTCACAGGCGCCGCTGGTTTTATCGGCAGCAACATCATCAAGGGCTTGAACGCTCGCGGCATCAACAACATCATCGCGGTCGATGACCTAACTGAGGGTGACAAGTTTCGCAACATTGCTGACTTAAAAATTGCAGACTACCTCGACAAGGATGTGTTCTATGAACTCTTTGCCGAGAACGCGTTTGGCAAAGTTGAAGCTGTATTCCACGAAGGCGCTTGCAGCGACACCATGGAGAGCGACGGCAAATACATGATGGACAACAACTACACGCTGTCGTGTGGTTTGTTCAATGCCTGCCAACAGGCTGGCACACGTTTGCTTTACGCGTCATCAGCTGCCACCTACGGCGGCAGCGACACGTTTGTGGAGTCGCCTGAGCATGAGCTGCCACTCAATGTGTACGGCTACTCCAAGTTGTTGTTTGACCAACGCATGCGCTTGGAGTGCAGCAACAACTTCAAGAAGTTCAAGCGCCAAGTCGTGGGCTTTCGCTACTTCAACGTGTATGGCCCCCGCGAGCAACACAAAGGCCGCATGGCCAGCGTGGCGTTTCACCAATTCAACCAATTCAACGCAGAAGGCAAAGTGAAATTGTTTGGTGAGTACGGCGGCTACGCCCAAGGCGCGCAAATGCGCGACTTCGTGTTCATCGATGACGTGGTGGCCGTGAACCTGTGGTTCTTGGACAACCCAGACAAATCTGGCATCTTCAACCTCGGCTCTGGCCGCGCACAGCCCTTCAATGATGTGGCGTTGTCTGTGGTCAACGCCATGCGCGCCAAGAAAGGCGAAGCAGCACTTGATTTGGCAGGTGCTGCAAAAGCAGGCTTGATTGAATACGTGTCCTTCCCCGACGCACTGCGTGGCAAATATCAGTGTTACACGCAGGCTGCCCTGACCAACCTGCGCGCCAGCGGCTGCGACCACCAGTTTGCCGATGTGCAAACCGGTGTGACGCAATACATGGCGACCTTGAGCAAATAAGTACTTGCCATGAACACCTTGCAAAACATCTATGGTGATTGCTTGGTGTTCAAAGCGACGAAGCGCTGGGTGCAGCGTGGTGTATCGCGCGTGCTGTCTGATGTTTTTTTGAGCGGTGTTGTCGCGCTGATGTGCTGTAACACAGCCCTAGCGCTAGACATCAACCAAGCCAACGAAGCCGAGCTAGACAGCGTCAAAGGCATGGGCCCAACACTCAGCGCCAAGGTACTGAAAGCCCGCGCTCAAGGTACGTTCAAAGATTGGCAGAACCTAATGCAACGCGTCTCAGGCATTCGCCACAACAAAGCGCAGCAGTTTTCAGAACAAGGCTTGACCGTCGATGGGCAAGCGTTCAATACAAAGCCCTAGATGACGTTTTGGGTGAAATGCCCAGCGAAGTTTTAGCCTACAGCAAAGCCATCAAGGTAATGGCTGTTGAACAGCTTGCAAAGCTGCCAACGCGTATTCACGCCAAAACGTTGCAGCAGCGAAGAAGCCTTCCCACACACAGCCATTGCAACCGCGTCCACAGCACGTGGTGGGCTCAGGCGGCGGTGCGCGTAAGGTCACACCGCATTGCGCGGCAAACACTTGTGCCTCAGCAAAAAAGGCCTGTGCGCTAGGCCCATCGCTCAAAGGCATGCGGGCTAAAGATTCGATGCTCATGCTCGAATCCTAGCCGCACTGCAAACGTTTATTTGTTGGCGTTGGCGAAGAACAATTGCTCGCCGCCGATTTTGTAACCGTTGATTGATGCTTGGCCCGCAGGTGAAACCACCCAGTCCACAAACTTCTGCGCCAAGTCAGCCTTGACATGCGCGTGCTTGGCTGGGTTGACCACCATCACACCGTATTGGTTGAACAAGCTCTTGTCGCCCTCGACCAAAACTTGCAAATCTTGACGGTTCTTGAAGTTCAACCAAGTACCACGGTCGGTCAACGCGTAAGCGCCGGTCGATGACGCAATGTTCAACGCGGGCCCCATGCCGCAACCGCACTCTTTGTAACCAGCGCCTTTGTTCTCTAAGCCAGCTTGTTTCCAAAAGCGCAGCTCGGCCGCGTGTGTGCCGCTTTTGTCGCCGCGTGATACAAAGCCAGCTTGCGTGTTGGCCACTTTTTGCAAGGCAGACACAATGTCTTTGCCGCGTGTTTTGGCGGGGTCATTGGCAGGGCCCACCAACACAAAGTCGTTGTACATCACAGGCAAGCGTTTCAAGCTAAAGCCTTCGGCCACAAACTTTTCTTCGGCTGCTTGGTCGTGCACAAACAGCACGTCGGCGTCCCCACGACGGCCGGTGTCCAAAGCTTGGCCTGTGCCCAAGGCCACCACTTTGATGTCAATGCCAGTGGCCTGTTTGAAAGCTGGCAGCAAGTGCGCAAACAAATCCGACTGTTCGGTAGATGTGGTGGACGCCATCACGATGCTAGGTGCTTGCGCTTGCGCTTGCGCTTGCGCCACGCTACTGCCCAATGTCAAAGCGACTGCCAGCAAACCAGCCAATGAGAACAAATGCGTGCGTCGTGTCATCCCAACTCTCCCTTTAAAAACAAATGCGCCTCGGGGTGACTGTCACCCAAAGGTCGATTGAAAAACTCATCCACGGACAGGTCAGCCAATACACGACCTGACTCCAGATAAATCACGCGAGTAGCCAAACGTTTGACTTGGCCCAAGTTGTGGCTGCTGAACAGCAGGCTCGCATTCGACGCTGACACCCACTCGGCCAACAAGCGCTCCACCTCGCGTTTGGCATGCGGGTCAAGGCTAGAAGTGGGCTCGTCCAACAACACAAAATTAGGGTTCAAGGCCCACGCACGGGCAAGTGCCAAGCGCTGCTGCTGCCCGCCAGACAAAGTGCGGGCTGAGCGCTCGGCCACGTCTTGCAAATCCACGCGCTCTAGCGCTTGCATGGCACGCGCATGCGCCTCGCGCCAAGGTGTGCCTTGCAGCCACAAACCACACACCACAAAACGCAGCACCGAGGTGCGCAACATGTGCGGGCGCTGAAACACCATGGCTTGGTGCACCTCAGGAGCCACCGCCACGCTGCCACTTGAAACTTGCAACAACCCATGCGCCACGCGCAGCAGTGTGCTTTTTCCAGAGCCATTCGCGCCCACCAAAGCCACACGCTCGCCAGCCTTCATTTGCAAGTTGACACCGTGCAAAGCCAAGTGCGTATCGAACTGCACCGATACATCGTGCAAGCTCAATACCGCGCTCATACCAGCACCCCTTGCACAGGGTCTGCGCCAGCACCGTCGATGCGCTGACGCCAGCGATGCAGTGCAGAAATCAGAACATTCAGCAGCAACACCACACCCATCAGCACAAAGCCAAGGGCCAAAGCCAAAGGCAAATCGCCCTTGCTAGTTTCTAGGGCAATGGCCGTCGTCATCACACGGGTGAAGCCTTCGATATTGCCACCCACCACCATCACCGCACCCACTTCTGAAATGGCACGACCAAAGGCAGCAATCAACACGGTGAGCAAGGTGTAGCGCTCGTCCCAAGCCAGCAACACGCTGCGCAGCCAAGGCTTGGCGCCCAACGACTGCAGCTGCTCGCCGTGGTTGCGCTCAGCATCTTCCACACATTGGCGCGTAAGCGCCGTGACCACCGGCAGCACTAATATCGTTTGCGCCAGCACCATGGCCTTGAGGCTGAACAACCACCCCAAAGAACCCAAAGGCCCCGTGCGCGACAGCAGCAAATACACCAACAAACCCACCACCACTGAGGGCAAAGCCAGCAAGGTGTTGAGCACCGTCAGCAACGCATCGCGCCCGGTAAAACGGGCCACGCCCAGCCAAGCGCCCAGCACCACACCGATGCTACAGGCCATAGCCGTGGCCAGCACGCTCACCCACAGGGAGCGGCCAACAATGGACCAAAGAACGGGGTCTAATTCAGTCAGTAAATGAAGCGCAGTCAGCGCGGTATCGGTCAACGTCGTCATAAATCAATCAAAACTTCAGTTATCGTAGCCAGCTACCTAATACCCCACCATATGTAAATCCGTGCATAGCGTCAGCCTTCACTACACACTCAGCCACCGCGACGACGCTGACACAGCCTCTCACAACGAGGCCGCTTTGTTGCGTCATCCTTTGATGGATTTGCTGCAAGCCGTTGCACAACAGGGCTCCATCTCTGCGGCTGCGCGAGAGCTGAACCTGTCCTACCGTCATGTCTGGGGCGAGCTCAAGCGCTGGGAAGATGTGCTGGGCCACGAGCTCATCATTTGGGAAAAAGGCCAGTCCGCCAAGCTCACCGAATTTGGCGACAAACTGATGTGGGCTGAACGCCAAACCCAAGCCCGTTTGGCCCCCCAGCTCGAAGCCTTACGCGCCGACCTAGAGCGCACCTTTGCCGTGGCCTTTGACCCAGATGCCCATGTGCTGACCCTGTACGCCAGCCACGACGACGCCCTGCCCCGTTTGCGCGAACACGCCGCGACCGCAGGCTTGCACTTGGACATCCGTTTTTGCGGCAGCGTGGACGCGATTCGCGCCCTCAACGAAGGCCGGTGCACCTTGGCGGGCTTTCATACCCAAAGCCAACCCAGCGACACCTCGCACACAGCCAAGGCTTACCGCGATTTGCTGCAACCCGGTCTGCACAAAGTCATTGGCTTTGCCACGCGCACCCAAGGCCTCATCACCGCCACAGGCAACCCCAAGCACCTGCACAGCTTGGCCGATGTGGTCAAAACCCAAGCCCGCTTTGTGCAACGCAGCCCTGGCACGGGTACGCGCGTGTTGCTAGACGACTTGCTGGCACAAGCTGAACTGAGCATCCAAGACCTCAACAACTGGCCCGACGAAGAGCCTTCGCACACGGCGCTGGCCGAGGCCATTGCCTCGGGCCGATGCGATGTGGGTCTGGGCATCGAGAGCACGGCCCGTGCGCGGGGGCTTGGCTTTGTGCCGCTGGTGCAAGAAGAGTTTCATTTGGTGTGCCTCAAGTCAGCACTCGACACGCCTGCCACCCAAGCCTTGCGTGATTTTTTGCAAGCCACTACTTGGCAGCAAGCCCTCAACACCTTACCCGGCTACCAAACGCAACACAGCGGCGAGGTGCAATCGCTCAGCAAACGACTGCCTTGGTGGACCTTCAAACGCGCAAAGAAAATTAGTTAATACCCTTTTTCTCGTTTGAACATATTTCAAGCACCACCCCAAATCTTCAGTCCAATAAGGGATTGGCAAAGCCTTAGTCTTGGTACCATCACGGGTTGGCAAAAAATGGAGGCACGCAGTGTCAAAACTTCTTAAATTTGCATTAGGCGTTGACCGCATCAGTGAGCAGTTTGGCCACGTGGCGGCATTTGGCGTTTTAGCGGCAGCCGTGATTTCGGCAGGCAACGCATTCATTCGTTACGGTTTCGATGTCAGCTCAAACGGCTGGCTCGAAATCCAGTGGTACTTGTTCGCCGCCACCGTGATGTTGGGCGCACCTTTGGTGCTCAAACTCAACGAACACGTACGCGTAGATTTGTTTTACGGAAAACTCAAAAAAAACGCGCCGGTTTACGTGGACTTGTTTGGCTTGGTTTTGTTCTTGCTGCCGGTAATGGGCATGTTGGCTTGGTTGAGCTTTCCCCTGTTTCTCAAGATGTTCGTCACCAACGAAATGTCTAGCAACGCAGGCGGCCTGATTCGTTGGCCCGCCATGCTGCTCCTCCCCTTGGGCTTTGGCTGGATGTTCCTGCAAGGTTTGAGTGAAATCATCAAGCGCGTGGCGTACTTGCAAGGCAAGTT
>CANGOY010000063.1 GCA_947455585.1 Comamonadaceae bacterium | reverse complement strand
GCGCCAAAGGCGTGGCCATTGCCGCCACCCATGAGGGCCCTCTCAAAACCTACGCCACTATTGAAGGCGGTTCGCTCAAAATCACACCTGCTGTTTCGCCCATCATTGCTGTGCCCACCACCGCAGGCACGGGCAGCGAGGTGGCGCGTGGGGCCATCGTCATCGTGGACGATGGGCGCAAGCTGGGTTTTCACTCGTGGCATTTGGTGCCCAAGGCCGCGTTGCTTGACCCCGAACTCACCCTCGGTTTGCCCCCTGCCCTGACCGCCGCCACAGGCATGGACGCCATTGCGCATTGCATGGAAACCTTCATGGCCGCGCCGTTCAACCCGCCAGCAGACGGCATCGCACTTGATGGACTTACACGCGGTTGGGCGCACATCGAACGCGCCACAGCCAATGGCCAAGACCGCGATGCACGCCTGAACATGATGAGCGCCTCCATGCAAGGCGCGATGGCGTTTCAAAAAGGTTTGGGCTGCGTGCACTCGCTCAGCCACAGCTTAGGCGGCGTGAACCCACGTTTGCACCACGGTACTTTGAACGCCATGTTCTTGCCAGCGGTGGTGCGCTTCAACGCCGAAGCCGAATCAGTACAAAAAGAGCGCCGCATGGAACGCATGGCCTATGCCATGGGCTTGGGTGAAATGGGCGGTGGCGTGACCTCAGCCGCTGCATCGGCGCAAGCCGCAGAAGCCATCGCACAAGCCATCACCGCCATGAACGCCCGTTTGAATTTGCCCAAAGGCTTGGCAGAGATGGGCGTCACGCCCGATTGCTTTGACAAAGTGATTGAAGGCGCCATGGCCGACCATTGCCACAAAACCAATCCGCGCTTGGCAACTGAGCAAGACTATCGCGAGATGCTGAACGCAGCGATGTAACGCGACTAGCTTCGCGCTCAGTCGCCCTTTGCGTGGCCGTGGCCGTGGTTGTGCTCAGGCATCTTGGCACCTACATGAAGTTCACCGCGGGCCTCGGCTAGCTCCACTTGGCGCTGACGCTCCGCCATCTGAGCTTTTTGCTCAGGCGTGCGCTGGTCGTGGCAATGTTCGCAACTCACGCCCAGCACGTAATGCGGCGACAGTTTGTCTTGCTCGCTCAGCGGCCAGCGGCAGGAACGGCATAAGGCGTGGTGTCCCAAACCCAGTCCGTGACCCACACTCACGCGCTCGTCGAACACAAAGCAATCGCCTTCCCACATGCTTTGCTCAACCGGAATTTCTTCAAGGTATTTGAGGATGCCGCCTTCAAGGTGATACACCTTGTCAAAGCCGCGCATTTTCATGAGCGCGGTGGATTTTTCGCAGCGGATGCCACCGGTACAAAACATGGCTACTTTGGTCTTTTTGGCAGCGTCGCCTTGCAAGTTTTCTTGGGCGTCTAGCCAGGCGGGTAGCTGCACGAAGTTCTTGAGCTTGGGGTCAATCGCCCCCTTGAAAGTGCCAATCGCCACTTCGTAATCGTTGCGAGTGTCAATCACCACCACGTCGGGGTCCGCCAGCAGGGCGTTCCAGTCTTTGGGTTTGACATACTGGCCCACTGTCTTGGTCGGGTCTAGCTCGGGCACACGCATGGTGACGATTTCTTTTTTCAACCGCACCTTCATGCGGGTGAACGGCGGCTTGGGACTCCACGATGCTTTGTGTTGCAAGTCGGCCAAACGCGGGTCTGCGTGCAAAAACGCCAGCACGGCGTGAATGCCCGCTTCTGGGCCCGCAATCGTGCCGTTGATGCCTTCGTGCGCCAAAAGCAGCGTGCCTTTGACGTCGTTGGCTTCGCAACAGGCTTGCAAAGGCGCTTGCAACTCGGCGAAATCGGGCAATGCGACGAATTTGTAGAGGGCGGCGGTGAGGTAGGTGCGGGCGGAATCCATGGCCTGATTATCCTTGTGGCTGCGCGTGCGACGCAGCAAGTTGGCGCTAAAGCTTGTGCACCGAATGCAGGCTAGGCGCCATCAGCCATTCTGAAAAGTCCTGTGCCATTTGCTCACTCGCGCTGACAGCCGTCTGCCAAACCTTCACCCGCCCCTCGAAGTCAGAGGCATACGTCATAAAGTCACTGCGGTCTGGCAGCTTGCCGTTGGGCAAGGTTTTGACCCAATCGGGGTTGGGGGCCAAGACGATGGTGTTGTCTAAAAACGGGGTCGACTTGTGTCGCCACTTCAGCGCTTTGTCTAACCAGCCGGGCACCACGGCTTGTTGAAAGTGCGGATAAAGAACCAATGGACTTTTAGCCAGCCCGTTGTAGTTGAGGTGCAAGTGGTAGTCGGTGATGCCGCCGTCCCAATACGCGCCCGTAGGCGCATCAGGAATGTCGTGCACGGCTTGCAGCACAAATGGGATGGAGCAACTGGCTTGCAGCGCGGCCATGAAGTTGCGCTCGTTCAACGGCATGTGTTGGGTGGCAAAGTCTGACGTATCAAACGGCAGCTCGCCGCGGCTTGAAAACACCACTCGCTCTAACCACGTGCCCATGGCTTTGCGTTGCACGGCATTGCACAGATACGCACCGGCGTAGCCCAAGGGCGTGAGCAGCGGGTGTTCGTGGTGCAGGATGTGTTTGCCACGCGAGGTCACCACATGCAGGCGGTAGCGTGAGTTATTCAGCACTTCGCTGACATGGCCGCCATAGAAAGCTTGCAGCGTTTGGCTGAACTCGTCGCTCACCTGCTTGGCGCTGGGGCGCTTTTGACCCTCGGGTACTTTGTACTCTTGGTGGATGTAATCGTGCGACAGGCGTTCAAAACCGAGATCGGGGTTGTCCAAACACGCCGTGGCCATGCGCCACGCACCGATAGACGCGCCAACGAGGTCAATGGACTGTGTGCTCTGGGGCAACCACTCGCCAAACAAAAAACGGTCCAGTGGTCCGAGTATCAAACCCTTGGGACCACCTGCCGCTGCGGGGATGACACCAATGTGTTCAGGCTTCAAACCATGGGCCTCGATGTGGGCCAAGGCTTTGGGGCCGGCGTAGATGTGTAGGGCTTTCAACGCGGGGCCTTTGGCTTATTTCTTTAAGCCTTGCAGCTTGGCAAACGCACTTGCCATGGCCGAGCCCGCCGCCGCTTGGGGCGGTGCGGTGTAGCCACTGCTGTAGTTGCCTCCACCACGTTGACGGTTATCACGACCCGCATGTTCAAAACGGTTGTCGCGTGGTCCATCGCGCTTGGCAGGTGCGCCATCCATCTTCATGGTCAAGCTGATGCGTTTGCGGGCCACGTCCACTTCCAACACTTTGACTTTGATGATGTCGCCGGTCTTCACTACTTCGCGGGCGTCGGTGATGAACTTGTTGCTGAGTTGGCTGACGTGAATCAAGCCGTCTTGGTGCACGCCCAAGTCGACAAACGCGCCAAAGGCGGCCACGTTGCTGACCGTGCCTTCGAGCACCATGTCGACCTTCAGGTCTTTGATGTCTTCCACGCCGTCTTGTAGCTTGGCCACTTTGAAATCGGGGCGCGGGTCGCGGCCTGGCTTTTCGAGTTCGCTCAAAATGTCTTTGACGGTGATGACGCCCACGGTGTCGTTGGCAAACAGCTCGGGCTTCAAGGTTTTGAGCATGTCGGCGCGGCCCATCAACTCGGCCACAGGCTTGCCAGTTTGCGCCATGATGCGCTCGACCACTGGGTAGGTTTCAGGGTGAACCGCGGTCATGTCAAGCGGGTTGTCGCCATCGCGAATACGCAAGAAGCCTGCGCTTTGCTCAAACGTTTTTGCACCTAGTCCGGTGACCTTGAGCAACTGCTGACGGTTGGCAAACGCGCCATTGGCTTCGCGCCAACGCACCACGGCTTTGGCGGTGGTGGTGCTCAGGCCCGACACGCGGGTGAGCAGCGGCACGCTGGCGGTATTCAGGTCCACGCCCACTTTGTTCACACAGTCTTCCACCACGGCTTCGAGTGTGCGGGCGAGTTCGCTTTGGTTCACATCGTGTTGGTACTGGCCCACGCCGATGGACTTGGGGTCAATCTTCACCAGCTCGGCCAAGGGGTCTTGCAAGCGGCGCGCAATGCTGGCCGCGCCACGCAGGCTCACATCCACATCGGGCATTTCGTTGCTGGCGTATTCACTGGCGCTGTAAACAGACGCACCGGCTTCGCTGACCACCACTTTGTCGATGACCTTGCTTGCGTCATGCTTCGACATTAACTTGATGAGTTCACCCGCAAGTTTGTCGGTCTCGCGGCTGGCTGTGCCGTTGCCAATGGCAATCAGGTTCACGCCGTGTTTTTCGGCCAGCTTGGCCAAGGTGTAAAGCGAGCCGTCCCAATCTTTGCGGGGCTCATGTGGGTAGACGGTCGATGTTTCGACCAGCTTGCCCGTGGCATCGACCACGGCCACTTTCACGCCGGTGCGAATGCCTGGGTCTAAGCCCATCACAACGCGTGGTCCAGCAGGTGCTGCCAGCAGCAAGTCGCGCAGGTTGTCGGCAAACACTTTGATGGCGACCTTCTCGGCTTCTTCACGCAAACGCGTGAACAAGTCGCGCTCTGTGGAGAGGCTGAGCTTCACGCGCCACGTCCACGCCACACATTTGCGAATCAGGTCGTCCCCTGCCCTGCTGGAATGGCTCCAGCCCAAGTGCAAAGCAATCTTGCCTTCGGCCAAGCTGGGCTTGCCTGGTTCTGGCTCAACGGGAAGAACCAATTTAGCGTCGAGCATTTCCAACGCACGGCCACGGAACACAGCCAAGGCGCGATGCGATGGCACACGGCCAATGGGCTCGTCGTAATCAAAGTAGTCGCGAAACTTCGCCACGTCGGGGTTGTTTTCATCTTTGCCAGCGGCGATCTTGCTGCGGAACAAGCCTTCGGCCCAGAGCCATTCACGCAAGCTTTGAATCAGCGCGGCGTCTTCGGCCCAGCGTTCGCTCAACAGGTCGCGCACACCGTCCAGAACGGCGGCAACAGTGGTGAAGTCAGCCCCTTCAATCTTGCCAGCGGGCAAGATGAATGCTTCGGCTTCTACATTGGGATTGAGTGTGGGGTCGGCAAACAGCTTGTCGGCCAGTGGCTCCAAGCCTGCTTCTTTGGCAATCATGCCTTTGGTGCGGCGCTTGGGCTTGAAGGGCAAGTAAATGTCTTCCAGCTCTTGCTTGGTGGGCGCGGCTTCAATGGCGGCGAGCAACTCGGGCGTGAGCTTGCCTTGCTCTTGAATGCTCTTCATCACAGCTGCGCGGCGGTCTTCCAGCTCGCGCAAATAGCTCAGGCGCGCTTCAAGTTCACGCAGCTGAATGTCGTCCAAGCCGCCGGTCACTTCTTTGCGGTAACGGGCAATAAAGGGCACGGTTGCGCCACCGTCGAGCAGCTCAACGGCAGAGCGCACTTGAGCTTCAGATATCTTGATTTCGTCCGCCAGTTGGCGGGTAATTTTTTGCATGTTTACAGTCGGTCGAATTCGCTAAAGCGGGCAATTTTGCCTTAGCTCTGGGATGTTCTTGAAATCGGGCTTCCCTTCGTTGGCGCGGGTTGTGGTAAGCCAAGACGGCTTACATCGCTGCGCGACGAATGGCGCCGCCTTGGCTCACCGCAACCCACTGACTTTGGGGCAAGTTAACGTGCTAATTCGCGGGATTAGGTGCGCTGTACGCTTGCTTGGCAAGCAGCAACCCCGTGCTAAAGAGGACTAAGTTTTTAGTCCGTAGGAATTTCGTGCAGCTGTGTGGGGGCCGCATCCCGCTTCACGTACTTGAATGTTGCCGTGGCGTGGGCACACGCTTTGCCATCTGCGTCATACAAAGTGCCCTCGGTAAACGCCATGCTGCCCGTGCGGTGCATCAAACGGCCTTTGGCAGTGAGCGTGCCTTTGGCTGGCTGCATGAACGAGGTTTTCATCTCGATGGTGACCACGCCCATGCCTTTGTCCACACTGCGTGCGGCCGTAGCAAGGGTGACGTCTAAGAGCGTCATTACTGCGCCGCCGTGCGTCACATTGAACGAGTTCATGTGCTCAGGCTCGGGTGTGTAGCGCAGCTCGGACTGTCCTTCGTCAAAGAACACCAGCTCAAAACCCAGGTGATCCACAAACGGAATGTAGGCGCCAAAGCTTTCTTGCATGGTGTTCTCCTAAAAGGTTTACAAAACTTCGAAGATACCCGCTGCGCCCATGCCGCCACCGATACACATGGTCACGCACACGCGTTTCGCGCCGCGGCGTTTGCCTTCAATCAAAGCATGGCCCACCAAACGTTGGCCGCTCACACCGTAGGGGTGGCCCACAGCAATCGCGCCGCCGTTGACGTTGAGGCGGTCATCGGGGATGCCCAGTTTGTCGCGGCAGTACAGCACTTGCACGGCAAAGGCTTCGTTGAGTTCCCACAGGTCAATGTCACCCACGCTCAGGCCTAAGCGCTTGAGCACTTTGGGAATGGCGTACACGGGGCCAATGCCCATTTCATCAGGCTCGCAGCCTGCTACGGCAAAGCCGAGGAAGCGGCCTAAGGGTTTCAAGCCACGTTTGCTGGCCAGCTCTTCGCTCATCACCACGCAAGCGCCTGCGCCGTCCGAGAACTGGCTGGCGTTACCGGCAGAAATCAACCCACCGGGCATGGCGGACTTGAGGTTTGCCAAAGCTTCAACGGTGGAGCCTTCGCGAATGCCCTCGTCTTTGCTGACCGTGACTTGCTTGGTCATCAAACCCATCACCTTGTCAGCAATACCGCCTTTGACGGTGATGGCGGCAATTTCTGCGTCAAACAAGCCAGCCGATTGAGCAGCAAAAGCACGTTGCTGGCTGCGTGCGCCATATTCGTCCATGGCTTCGCGGCCAATGTTGTATTTCTTGGCCACATGTTCAGCGGTTTGCAGCATGTTCCAGTACATCTCGGGCTTTTTCTTTTGCAATGCCAAGTCGACCAACATGTGTTGGTTCATCTCTTGTTGCACGCACGAGATGCTTTCCACGCCACCGGCCACATACACATCGCCCTCGCCTGCAATGATGCGTTGCGCGGCGGTGGCAATGGTTTGCAAGCCTGAAGAGCAAAAACGGTTGATGGTCATGCCTGACACCGACACAGGGCAATCGGCCATGAGCGCGATTTGGCGGGCAATGTTGGTGCCGGTTGCGCCTTCTGGCAAAGCGCAGCCCATGATGACGTCGTCCACTTCGGCGGCTTCAATGCCGGCGCGCGCAATGGCGTGTTTGACGACGTGACCACCCAAGGTCGCGCCGTGGGTCATGTTGAAAGAGCCCCTCCAGCTTTTGGCAAGCGGTGTACGGGCGGTAGAGACGATGACAGCGTTGGTCATAGGGTTTCCTTAATTCTGTGTTCAGTTGAAGGTCTTGCCTTCGGCGGCGAGTTTGGCGAGCAAAGGTGCTGGCTTCCAAAACTCGGCGTCATCGTGCGGGTTGGTGGCAAAGCGCTGCATGGCTTGCACCACGTTGAACAGGCCTAACTCGTCGGCATAGTTCATCGGGCCACCACGGAAGATGGGGAAGCCATAGCCGCTGATGTAGACCATGTCGATGTCGCTGGCCTTGCTGGCAATGCCTTCTTCCAAGATGTGCGCGGCTTCGTTCACCAAAGCAAAGTTGAGGCGTTGCACGATTTCTTCGTCGCTGATTTTGCGAGGTTTGATGCCAAGCTCTTCACGGTGTTTGGCAATCATGGCCTCCACGTCTTTGTTCGGAATCGCATCGCGTTTGCCCGGCTTGTAGTCATACCAACCCGCGCCAGTTTTTTGACCGAAGCGGCCTTGTTCGCACAACAAGTCTGCTGTTTTGCTGTAGCGACGTGTGGAGTTTTCTGCGTATTGGCGTTTGCGAATGGCCCAGCCAATGTCGTTGCCAGCCAAGTCGCCCATGCGGAACGGGCCCATGGCCCAGCCGAATTTCTCAAGGGCGCGGTCCACCTGCGCGGGCGTACAACCTTCGTCGAGCAAGAAGCCTGCTTGGCGGCCGTATTGGTCAATCATGCGGTTGCCAATGAAGCCATCGCACACGCCTGAGAGCACAGCGATTTTCTTGATTTTCTTGGCCACATCCATGGCCGTGGCCAGCACGTCTTTGGCAGTGTCTTTTCCACGCACCACTTCGAGCAGTTTCATCACGTTGGCGGGGCTGAAGAAGTGCAAGCCCACCACGTCTTGCGGACGCTTGGTGAAGTTGGCAATTTTGTTCAGGTCCAAGGTCGAGGTGTTGGAAGCCAAAATCGCGCCCGGCTTCATCACCGCATCGAGTTGTTTGAACACCGCTTCTTTGACGCCCATGTCTTCAAACACGGCTTCAATGACGAGGTCGGCTTGGCTGATGTCGTCGTAGCTCAGTGTGGTGCTGAGCAATGCCATGCGCTCAGCGGCCTTGTCTTGCTTGAGTTTGCCTTTTTTGACGCGGTCTTCGTAGTTCTTTTGGATGGTTGCCACGCCACGGTCCAAAGCTTCTTGTTTGGTTTCAATCATCTTGACCGCAATGCCTGCATTCAAGAAGTTCATGGCAATGCCGCCGCCCATGGTGCCTGCACCAATGACGGCCACGAGTTTGATGTCACGCACCGGTGTGTCGCTGGGCACATCTGCAATCTTGCTGGCGGCGCGTTGCGCGCCAAACAGGTGGCGCAAGGCACGGCTCTCTGGCGTCCACATGAGGTTGATGAACTGCTCGCGCTCGAACATCATGCCGTCGTCAAACTTCTTCTTGGTGGCCATCTCCACTGCATCTACAGCCTTGGGTGGTGCAGGGTAGTTTTTGGCCATGCCTTTGACCATATTGCGGGCGAACTGGAAGTACGCGTCGCCCAGTGGGTGTTTGCAAGGCAGGTCACGCACTTTGGGTAGTGGGCGCACATCGGCCACTTCACGGGCATAAGCAATGGCCTCGTCCATCAAGCTCTTAGGCGACATGGCCATTTGGTCAAACAGCTTTTGGCCGGGCAGCATGCTGAGCATGTCACTCTTAATCGCTTCGCCGCTCACAATCATGTTCAACGCGGGTTCGACGCCCAAAGCACGTGGCAAACGTTGTGTACCACCTGCGCCAGGGATGAGACCTAGTTTCACCTCAGGCATGCTGATGCTGGTGCCAGGTGCGCACACGCGGTAGTGGCAACCCAATGCCAACTCAAGGCCACCGCCCATCACCACGGTGTGCATGGCAGCCACCACAGGCTTGC
>CANGOY010000062.1 GCA_947455585.1 Comamonadaceae bacterium | reverse complement strand
GCTTGTTGCTCATGCACAAGTGGATGTACGGCAACTGGGCGGCGTTTTGCAAAAACCGCCAAGAGAACTACAAGCATCAAGCGGTGGAAGGCTTTGTGGGCAACACCGTGATGTTCTCGCGCCGTGCACTGGAACTCTTGGGCCCTTGGGATGAAACCCAGCAAGCGGCTGACTTTGATTTGTTCTTACGCACGGCCATGCGTGCCCGTGAAGTGGGTGACATTCGTCCCATGCACATCGCGCTGGATTGCTTCAACCACCACTACATCCGCTTGACGATGAAGGGCGGCTACCCGCC
Source organism: Comamonadaceae bacterium (assembly GCA_947455585.1). Classification (GTDB taxonomy): domain Bacteria; phylum Pseudomonadota; class Gammaproteobacteria; order Burkholderiales; family Burkholderiaceae_C; genus Limnohabitans. The sequence continues at coordinate 9,079 of CANGOY010000062.1, read as the reverse complement.
CTTTGTGGACAAAGACAAGCTTATTCCCCTAGACCAAAAGTGGACCGCTGAGCAACGCGCCTTGCTCATCGAAAACTGAGCTTATTTCAAGAACACGCGCTCGCGTGACTTCGGGTTGGCCAGCAGGTGGTCCAACGCTTTCATCACCTCTGGCACGCCAATATCGCTCACGGCTTGACCGTGAGGGGCAATCAGCTGTGCATACGTGTCAGACAACGGCTCCCACGAATCCACCGACAACACGCTGGGTTCGTACAACGCAATCACCGGCTTATTCCATGCGCTCGCGGCATGCACGGCATAGGTGTCAGGCGTGACCACCAAGTCGGCGCTTTGAATGATGGCCAGTGAAGGCGTGACAGTGGGCGCAAACGGCGTCACCGCGACGCGGTCGCTTTGCGCGTCAAACATGTCACGCATCGCGGTCTCCAGCGCAGGGCTCGCGCTGAGCAACTGCATGCGCAGGTGTGGGTGCTGTGCGTAAACCGCATTCACAAATGCCTGCAACCAAGGCAGCGAGAACGATTTGTTGGCCGCGCTGCTTTGGCTGTTGATGACCATCAACAAGCCGTCACCGCGTGTTGGTGCTTCAGGTGTATCAAGTCCCAAATGAATGTCGTAGCGGTAAGGTTCAGGCGTGGCGCCCAAGGTGTGCAACAACCGAAGATGGCGTGCCGAGTAATGCTGCGCTTGGGTGTTGGGGCTGTAGCCCCAATTGCCTTCCATGACCACATCGTTGGGCAATGGCTTCGTGGGGTGCTTCAAAAACAAAAAGCGTTGTTTGGCATGGACCGTGTTCAACACAATTTGCACCGACGGGTTGGCAAGGTCCAACCCAAAGTGCACCACCTTGTCGTAGCCCACGAAGCGCGCTTTCAGGCTCGCCCACATGCGTGCAAACACGTTGCGGCTGGTCGACACATGCAAGTGCTTCACATCGGGGTGGTGGCGGTACAGCGCAGCATTGCTGGCGCCACACAACACGCCAATTTCACAATCGGGCCAGTGCGCGCGCAAAGGTTTGAACAAGCCCGTCACCACAATGGCGTCACCAATTTTGTTGTCGTGCGACAAGATGAGGATGCGTTGGGTCATGCGTGTTGTCACTTGGCCAGCAAGGTTTGCGCTTGGTGTGTGATGCGGGCAATCAGGTCGTGAGCGGTCGGCACATCGGCAATCAAGCCCACCGCTTCGCCAACCGTGGCGTGCGCCCGCGAAAAGTCACCAGCTTTCACGCCAGCGTCGTAGTGGGCTCGGGCTTCATCTGGGTTGGTTTTCAGCGCCGCGACGTCACCTTCAAGCGCGCGATGCAAGTCGTTGCGAATGGCGCGGAAGTCATAGGGTGCTGGCCAGTTTTTGCGGCGCAAGATGTCAAACACCTCGCTGCGTGCCGTGCCGTCACCGTTGGTTTGTGTGGCTTGGGTCTTGGCGCCTGCGGCGGCCAAGCTCTCCGTCGTGGCCCACAAGCGCGAGCCTACCAAGGCGCCATCCGCGCCCAGCATCAACGCAGCGGCTAAGCCGCGACCATCGGCCACACCGCCAGCGGCGAGCAACAAGGTGTTGGGTGAGTGGGCCGCTAAGTAGTCGGCAATCTCAGGCACGAGCGTGAAGGTGCTGCGTCCTTCCAATGCATTGGCACCGTGGCCACCGGCTTCGCCGCCTTGCGCGACGATGACTGACGCACCCGCTTCAATGGCTTGTGCCACTTGGTCTAAGCGCTGCACTTGGCACACCAGTTGTGCGCCAGCGTTGGCAATGCGCGCAGCGTAAGGACGCGGGTCGCCAAACGACAGCATGATGGCGCAAGGCTTTTGCGTCAGCACCCAGTCAAGCGCCTCGGCGTTTTCATCCAGCTTCCAAGTGATGAAGCCGCAGCCTAATCGCGCATGGCTGGCCGCATCGTTTTTCAGCAGCTCAGTGGCTAAACCGTATTCACGTTGGGTCCAAGCCAGGTCGCCGTAGCCGCCTCCCACCAAACCCAGTGCGCCGGCCTGCGCGCACGCGGCTGCCAACGCGCCGCCCGTGGCCAGTGCCATGGGTGCTAAAGCAAGGGGCGTGTTGAGTTGAAAACGCTGGGCGAAACGGGTGTTCAGGGCGGTATGTGTCATGCCCAATATTGTGACGCGATTAGTTGGCGGGCAGCATGACCACAAACTGTGCGCCACCCCCCGTGCGGTCTTCGCAGTGCACGCGGCCGCCGTGGCGTTGCACGATAGAGCGCACCAACGACAAGCCAAGGCCCACACCGCCTTCGCGCTCACTCGCACCGGGTAAACGGTAGAAGGGCTCGAAGATGCGTTCGCGTAAATCAGGCGGTACACCCGGGCCACGGTCACACACGCACAGGCGGACCCACGGGCGCTCGTCGTGCGTCACTTGGCTGAGTTGCACCTCGATGTCAGACGTGCCGTAGCGCCGCGCGTTTTCTAGCAAATTGCGCAGCAGGCGGCGCAGCAGCTTGGCGACGCCCGGCAGCACGATGCTGCGCGGGTCAAGCCCCAGCTCTAAATGTGCATCGACACGCGCGCACTCTTCGCTGGCCAAGCCCGTCATATCGACGGCCTCGACGGTGCCTAAGTCTGCCTCTTTCGCATCAAGGCGGCTGGCCAGCAAAATTTCATCAATCAGTTGGTCCAGCTCGCCCACGCTGCGCGAAATTTCCGCCTTCATGGCGGGTGAGGGCGAGTTGCCCATCAATTCCAACCCCATGCGAATGCGTGTGAGCGGCGAGCGCAGCTCATGCGAAGCATTGGCCAGCAGCGATTTGTGTGAGGTCACCAGTTGCTCCACTTGCTCGGCGGCATGGTTGAAGCGTTGCGCGAGGTAGGCCACTTCGTCGTTGCCCTGCTCAGCCACGCGGGCTGACAAGTTGCCCGTGCCCCATTGCTCCACGCCTTTTTGCAAGTTCTCGAGGCGGCGCGTGAGGCGGCGCACGATGGGGTAAGTGCCCAGCGCCACGGCAAGCGCGACCAAGCCCAGCGTCCATGCAAAACCAAAGGGCGGACGCGACCAAAAACTGTGGGGTGGGCGTGGCAAGTGCACATGCATCAGTTCGCCGTTTTGCATACGCACCATGAATTCGGGGCCTGAGCCAAAGTGGCCGGGCGGGTGCGGCATGTCTGGCTCGGCCACTGGCGGGGCTTCGACGGGCAATCCATCTGGCAAACGCAAGCGCGCTTTGCCATGGCCCACCAGTTCGCCAGCGGCGTTGCGCACCATCACTTCACGCAAAGGTGGTTCGGCAGTCACGCGCATCACCCAACCGGTGAGCAGCGTCAGCACCGCCACGGCCAACACCACGGCCAGCCAGATACGCACATACAAAGGCAGATGCAAAGAGCGGCTGGGTGTTGAGGTGGTGTGCATGGCGTTTAGTCTTGTTGTTTGGCAAACACGTAGCCCACACCGCGCACGGTCAAGATACGTTTGGGTGTTTTGGCATCGTCTTCAATCGCCGCGCGAATGCGGCCCATGTGCACGTCGATGGAGCGGTCGTAGGCTTCGAGTTCGCGGCCTCGCACGGCTTCCATGATTTGGTCGCGTGACAACACGCGGCCTGCGCGCTCGGCCAGCACCCACAGCAAATCAAACTGGTAAGCGGTGAGGTCGCACACCTCCCCACGTACGCTGACGGTGCGCGCGTCGCGGTCTAAATCTAAGGCGCCGAATTTGAGGGTTTGGTGCGTGGCTGCTTCTACCTCACCCGGCGCGTGGCGGCGCAGCACGGCGCGAATACGGGCCAGCAGTTCGCGGGGTTCAAAGGGTTTAGGCAAGTAGTCGTCAGCGCCTAGCTCTAAACCGACGATGCGGTCCATCGGGTCGCCCTTCGCGGTCAGCATCAGCACAGGTGTTTGCGCCAAAGCGCCGGGCAGGGCGCGAATGCGTTTGCACACCTCCAAGCCATCGATGTCGGGCAGCATCAAGTCCAGCAGCACCATCGCAGGGCCGGTGTCTTGCAGCGCTTTGAGACCGCTCAAGCCATTGGCGGCGTGCTGCACCGAGTAGCCTGACTGTTCAAGGTATTCGCTCACCATGTGGGCGAGGCGGTGGTCGTCTTCAATCAAGAGCAAGGTGTTCATGGTGTGGTCATCATGCCCTGCGCACGTGTGTGCTTGTCTAAAGCGTTGGTAAAGACGAGGTAAATCAGCGGGGTGCTTCAGTGTGGTGCTCGGGCTGGCTGTCGCCATGCGCCACCGGCAAGATGCGCGAGGCCAGCCACACCAGCAGCAACACCGGCGCACCCAGCAGCGCCGTGCTGGTGAAGAACGCCTCATAGCCATGCGCGTCCACATACACGCCCGAGAAGCCAGCCAGCCACTTGGGCGCGAGCAGCATCATCGAGCTAAACAGTGCGTATTGCGTGGCTGAGTAGTTGACATTCGTGAGGCTAGACAAATACGCAATGAACGCGGCCGAGGCAATGCCGCTGGCCAAGTTGTCGGCCGATATCACCCACACCAAAGCCGTCAAGTCGTGGCCGCGTGAGGCGAGCCATGCAAACAGTAAGTTGGTGATGGCGCTCAGCACCGCACCCAACATGAGGATGCGCATCACGCCCAATCGCATCGACAGCACGCCGCCAATGAATGCGCCCAGCAGTGTCATGACCACGCCAAACACTTTGGTGACGGCGGCCACTTCGTCTTTGGTGTAGCCCATGTCCACATAAAACGGGTTGGCCATGATGCCCATCACCACATCGCTGATGCGGTAAACCGCAATCAGCCCCAAGATGAGGGCCGCTTGCCAGCGGTAGCGACGAATGAATTCGGCAAAGGGTTCGATGAGTGCGCTTTGGAGCCATTCGCGCGCGTTGCGTGCGGGCGGCATCTCGCGTTGCGCGGGCTCGGGTGACAGCAGCACGGTCAACACGCCCAAGCTCATTGAGGCAGCCATCACCAAATAGGCCGTTTGCCAAGCGGCGTGCAGGTAAGCCGTTTCGTCTGCACCAGCCACGCGTGCAGCCACCCACAACACGCCCGCACCCGCCCAAATCATGGCGAGGCGGTAGCCGGTTTGGTAGGTCGCAGCCAGTGCGGCTTGGTGTTGTGCATCAGCAGATTCAATGCGAAAGGCGTCCAGCGCAATGTCTTGCGTGGCTGAACCAAAGGCCACCACCAAGGCGCACCACACCACAGGCTCAAGGGCCACTTGAGGGTCGAGCAAGGCCATGCCGATGAGGCCCGCCACCACAGTGGCTTGTGCCAACAGCAGCCAACTGCGGCGGCGGCCCAGCCAGCGTGTGAGCAGTGGCAAAGGCAATCGGTCGACCAGTGGCGACCACACCCACTTAAAGCCATAGGCCAAACCCACCCAGCTTAAAAAGCCAATCGTGCTGCGGTCAATGCCGGCTTCGCGCAAGCGAAAACTCAAGGTTCCTAACACCAACAAAAGCGGCAAGCCCGCCGAAAAGCCAAGGCACAACATGCGCCAAGAGGCGGGCTCCAAGTACACATGCAGTGCGGCCAGCCAGCTGAGTTTTTTGGTATCGTTCATGCCTCTATTTTCAGGCTTTCACAAAGAGGCTTTTCCATGCTCACCAAACGTGCTTTTCTTTACGGTTGCGCTGGCTGCGCTTGCGGCTTCGGCAGCGGCGCGTTGCTGGCGCGCGATGGTGTGGAAGTGAGTCGAGAAGCTTCGATGTTTGCAGGCCTCGTACCTGCTGCCGAGGTCGAGCAATCGGCCCACAAGCAATATGCCGACATGATGAAAGAGGCCGCCGGTAAAAATGCGCTTGGCCCCGACAACCATCCGCAAGTCATTCGCTTGCGTCGCATTGCCAAAGAGCTCATTCCGCACAGCTTTGACTGGAACCCGCGCGCCAAAGAGTGGAAATGGGAAGTCAATCTCGTGGGCTCCAACCAAATCAACGCGTTTTGCATGCCCGGCGGCAAGATTGCGTTTTACAGCGGCATCCTCACCCAGTTGCAACTCACCGACGACGAGGTGGCCATGGTCATGGGCCATGAAATTGCGCACGCCTTGCGCGAACATGCCCGTGAGCGCATGGGCAAGGCTGCCGCCACCAACGGTGTGGCCACCATTGGCAGCACGGTGGCCTCGGTGTTTTTTGGCGTGAGCCCGCAAATCACTGACTTGGTGGCCAAGCAAGGCGCCAACTTACTCACCCTCAAATTCAGCCGTGATGATGAAACCGAGGCTGATTTGGTGGGCATGGAAATCGCCGCACGCGCTGGTTACGACCCACGCGCAGGCGTGACCTTGTGGCAAAAAATGAGCACCGCCAACAAAGGCGCGCCACCCCAGTGGCTCAGCACGCACCCCTCGGGCAACACGCGCATTGAAGAAATTCAGGCCAACCTACCCAAGGTCATGCCGCTGTACGAACGCGCCAGTCATCAATAAATCAGCGCTTCCGTGGTTGCTGGCAAGGTCACGCTGAACGTGGTACCTGTGCTGGCGCTGGTTTCAAACGTTATCGTTCCTTGATGCGACGCCACAATCGTATGGCTCAACCACAGCCCAATGCCCATGCCGTCTTCTTTGTTGGTGCGCAACAGCTCAAAGAGGGTGGCTTGTATGTCAGGCGCAATGCCCATGCCGTTGTCCGTCACCGATAGCGCGACTTTGCCGTCTTGCAGGCGTGTGCGCACCGCGATGCTTTTGGGTTTGGCGTAGTTGTCCGAGAACGCGCCGATGGCATTGGTGATGAGGTTGAGCAGCACCTGTTGCAGCTGAGACTTGTCGGCCGTGATGTCCAACACCCCAGCCTGCAGGTCAAGTTCCAGTGCAATTTGGTTGTGGGCGAGCTTGGCTTTGCAAAGCAGCAGCACGTCGGCCACGAGCTCATTCAAGTCGAAGGTGCTCAAGGACTTTCGGCCGCTGCCAAACATGTTGCGCAAGGTGGTGATGATGTTGGCCGCGCGTTGGTTGTCCTTCATCAAATCACGCATCGCTTCTTTGGCCGCATGCTTGTCGGCGTCATCGGTTGCCGTGTCCAACAAGGCGGAATCAATCAGTTCCGCATTCAGTTGAATCGCGGTCAGCGGTTGGTTCAGCTCATGTGCCAAGCTGGCCACCAAAGCGCCCATGCCTGCGGTCTTGTTGAAGAGGGCCAGTTGGCGAATGATTTCTTCGCGCTCTTGCAGCAACTGCTTTAAATCGACACTCTTTTGTCGCATGGCCTCGGCACGTTCGCTGGTGATGGCTAGCTCATGCGTGAGGTGCATTTTTTTATGTTCTGCAATTTCCAAAAAGATGCGCAAAAACGCGATGTTGCTGAGCGTGATGGCGGTGAACTGCCCTGCCACCATCACCGCTTGGTCCCAGCTGGGCGCGTAAATGTCATCGACGCTTGAGGTCATGGCCACGCCTAGGGTGCGTGTGGCGAGCGATACCGAGAAGCTCAAGCCTGCCCACATGAGCAGCTTGGCGCCAAAAGACGCTTGATGCTGGTGTAGCTTTTGGCCGATGCGAAAGTAGTCAAAGCACAACACGGCATAAAAACCATTGAAGAGCAGCAACGCTTCCCACTCTGCTTGATGCACTTCAATCAAATAACAAAAGACGACAAAGTACGCGGTGTTGGCGATGGCGTAAACGCGCAACGCAGAGCCTTGTTGGCTGATGGGCAGGTACATGCGCAAGGCCACCATGCGCCCCCAGTTGCCGACCAACATCAAGCCCTGAGCCACATAGAAAAACACGATGTCTGGCACGCTGCCACGCAAGGCGAGCAGGACCACGGCCACGCCACTGACCATGCCGGACGCGCACCACAGCCGTACCTGAGAACTTCTGTACTCCAGCAGCGCGAGCCAAATGGCACCGTGCAACATCAGGTACACGAAGCAAATCATGAAGATGGTGGTTTGGGTATCAAGTGGCATGGGTAACTTCAGCGTTCAAGCAGACGGGGCGCAAGAGATTTAGGTGCCGCCAACGTAGGGGTTGCTCACGCGTTCGCGGCCAAACGTGCTTTCGGGGCCGTGACCGGGGATGAACACCGTGTCGTCCCCCATGGGCCACAAGCGCTGCGTGATGCTGTTGATTAAATCTTCGTGGTTGCCCTGCGGGAAATCGGTGCGACCAATGCTGCCTGCAAACAGCACGTCACCCACAAACGCACGTTTGATTTCAGGCGAATAAAACACCACATGGCCCGGTGTGTGGCCGGGGCAGTGGCGCACTTGCAGCGTGTGCTTGCCGAGGGTGACGGTGTCTCCGTCATGCAGCCACCGCGTGGGGGTGAATGTGCGTGCTGGCGGAAAGCGGTAATTGGCAGCAGCTTGTGGCAAACCATCAATCCAAAACTGGTCGCCTTCGTGTGGGCCGATGATGGGTAGGTGCAGCTTATCGGCCAAGTCGGCGGTGGCGCCTGCATGGTCAACGTGTGCGTGGGTGAGCCAGATTTGTTCTAGCGTCACGCCCAGCCGCTTGCAGGCGGCTTCTAGCACTGGCAGGTCACCTCCTGGGTCGATGACCGCAGCCTTCATGGTTTCATCGCACCAGACGATGGAACAGTTTTGTTGGAATGGGGTGACGGGGACGGTTTCGTACTGCAGCATAGGCTGCAAATTAGAGCATGAAATCATAAAAAAGAAGACTTCATTGAGGTAGGTCATCCTTTGTTTAGACAGGACTTATAGGATGGCTGCACCGAATTTATGAGCGACATTCATGCGACGTCAACGAACAGGTATTCATTGGTTTCACTACGCAGCGCCACAAACCTTTTATGGCTTGGCTGGCAAGGTGTGGGCTGGGTTCGCGGTGCTGGCTACGGCATTTTTGTTAGGTGGCCTTTGGCTAGGCTTTGCCGTGGCCCCGACTGACTTTCAGCAAGGCGAGGGCTACCGCATCATCTTTGTGCACGTGCCTGCGAGCTGGATGTCGATGGTCATCTACTTGGCCATGGCCTTTTGGAGCGTGTTGGGTTTGACCTTCAACACACGCCTGTCGGGCATGATGACCCGCGCCTTGGCTCCCACCGGTGCGTTGTTTGCGTTTCTGTCGCTGTGGACTGGCGCGCTCTGGGGCAAGCCCATGTGGGGCGCTTGGTGGGTGTGGGACGCACGCCTCACGTCTGAGCTGATTTTGTTTTTCTTGTACTTGGGCT
>CANGOY010000061.1 GCA_947455585.1 Comamonadaceae bacterium | reverse complement strand
GCTGTCAACATGGTTTTTTCCTTAAATATTTGACTTGCGTTGCACCGTGGAAGTTGGTGCAACGTGCTGTGCTTACCCCAAAAGGTAAAGCCCACAGAGTATAGCAGGCGCGGGGGCGTGGTTTAAGCCAATTCAGCCAGCGGCCAGCGCGGCTTGACGTCAAAGCTGTAGCGCGGCTGAGCCTGGGCCATGCCGCCCTCACCGCTTTGCAGGCGCATGGCAGCAGCCATGGCAATCATGGCGCCGTTGTCGGTACACAAATGCAACTCGGGGTAATGCACCCGCACGCCTTGGCGCTTGCAAGCCGCATTGAGCTGCTCGCGCAAATGCCGGTTGGCACCCACGCCGCCCGCCACGACCAAGCGTTTCAGGCCTGTTTCGCGCAAAGCGGTGAGCGACTTCTTCAACAACACTTCAACGATGGCAGCCTCGGTAGACGCCGCCAAATCGGCTTTTCGAGCTTCTAAGTCATCGCCCAGTTTTTTGGCTTGGGTCATCACTGCCGTCTTCAGGCCCGCAAATGAGAAATCTAAATTACCGCTGTGTAACAAAGGACGCGGCAGCTTGAACGCCGCAGGGTCACCCTGCTCGGCCAGCTTTGAGAGTGCGGGGCCTCCGGGGTAGCCCAAGCCCATGAGCTTGGCCGATTTGTCAAACGCCTCGCCCGCTGCGTCATCAATGGTTTCGCCCAGCAATTCGTAGCGCCCCACCCCATCCACACGCATGAGCTGCGTGTGACCGCCAGACACCAAAAGCGCCACAAACGGGAACTCTGGTGAGTCTTCGCTCAAAAACGGCGACAGCAAATGGCCCTCGAGGTGATGCACGCCCAGCACAGGCTTGTTCAAAGCAGCCCCCAAAGCGCAAGCCACACCCGCGCCCACCAGCAAAGCACCGGCCAAGCCGGGGCCACGGGTGTAAGCCACCACATCGACGTCTTGCAGAGTTTGCTTGGCCTCGGCCATCACCTCACGCGCCAGCGGAATGACGCGGCGAATGTGGTCACGACTCGCCAACTCAGGCACCACGCCGCCGTAGGCCACATGCATGGCCACTTGGCTATAAAGAGCGTGCGATAACAACCTGGGCAAGGCCAAGCCTTCTGAGCGGACCAACGCCACGCCTGTTTCGTCGCAAGAGGATTCAATACCGAGTATCAACATAAGCGGCAGAGTTTATGCGCTCTGCGGCTGCGACTCCTCGCACACGGCTAGCGCACTTGTGGCAAGTCCACCAACTCTGCGTCAAGCGCTTGCTGATGCTCACGCAATTCGGGTGCGGGCTTGTGCAGCATGACCAAGGGGCCAACAACATCGCGGCTTTGAGCGGGCCGCGTGTAAATAGGTGTGGCAAACACAATGGCCACCAAAGCCACGGCGACCTGCTTGTAAGGAAAAACAAATTGGCGCGTCATCAACGCTGCGTCACCACGGTAAAGCCGCAAACCGCCCCATGATTTTCCCGCTTCGACTTGGATGACACCGGCCTCGTTGAGCAAAGAGCGGCGCGTCAGGCTTTGCACGGATTGGCCATGGCTTGCCCCTTGCGCATTCAAAGACACCGCGGCGGAATTGGCTGCCAAAGTAGACGTTGCGCCACTGCCTATCTGTGCGACATCCACCGCCAGCCCCATTCTTGAGAATGACGTATCTAGCAACTGCCGATTCACGCCCGAGGCATCTTCTTCAATCAACACAAAATCGTCGGTAAATTTTTGCGCTCGTCCTATTTGAAGAAAGCTGAAATTGACAGCCTCAAAATGGTCTAACCGCTTGTTGACCTTTCCCACGACTTCTTGAATATTTTGCGCACGCACTTCCGCATCAATCGACTCGGTATGCGTTCCCAAAACGTCAACTTGAACGGCCTGTCGATTGACCTCCATAGCATCGGTGTCAATCAACTGATTGTTTTTAGCTGGGCCAGCGGCTTCAATCTTCTGTCGATTCAGGTCGTCTGCTGACACGTCGATTTGTTGAAGATTCAAACCATCTGTTGCGTTGCGCTCAATTTTGGCGATATTGGCTTTGCCATCAAAATCTTCAGACAGGTTCTGCTTGTTGTCTTGCATCTGGCGCGAAATGAACTGGCTCATCTCCAGCTCTGCAACGCCGACACTCGCTCCACCTTGGTTCGCCGAACTGCGCAATTCATCTGAGGCGGTCGATAACTTGGACACATTCAACTTGTTGTCGAATATTTCACCGTCTGCATCGCCGCTGCCGGCAACACGCTCATGCTTAACTAAATTTTTGAATGTGCTGGTATCAAACGGCTTGACGTTCTTGACTTCCAACACTTGGTAAAACCGAGCAAACGAAGCCTCGTTGTAACCAAACGCATGCAGCATCGACATGAAAAGCTGGTCTTCGACGTTGGCAACCTCGCCATCAGCCAACATCGAATCACACACATTGGTGAGGATGTAGAGCTTTTGCTCCGCCTTTAGAACGGCTGATGCCTCATCTAAAAACACCTTCATCTTGACCGAGCGCACATAGTTCAGCGCCACTTTTTGAAGCCCCTCAAACCCACCAATCACCGACTCAAGCTGGCCAATCTCTTGGGTCCCAATCGAGCCATCCGAGGTCAACATGTAAAGTAAGGCACACGCCAAAGCCAGATGCGGGGTCATGGGCTGACGCTCTTCGCGCACACCTGCGTAGCGCCCCAAAATAGATTTATCGTTCTTCAGCGTCAGTATTTTGAACAAAGGTTCAAACTGCTTCTCAGTCACGTCAAAGGCTTGCCTTAAACGCGAAAACAGCGCTAGTTCAGCGCCATCCGCATGGCCATCCGACAGGAGGGCGTCGCACACGTTGGCAAGGATGCACCACTTGTCTTTCGTGCTCAGAAGTTCGGGCGCTTCGATTAAAAACCAATCCACCGACACCGTTTGCACAAAGTGCACCCCGTAGCGCAGCACCTCCTCGTCGCCACCTAGGACAGATTGGAGATGGCTGCTTTCTTCGGCACCCAGTTCACCATCTGACGCCACCATGTAGAGCAAGGCACACGCAAGGGTCAAATAAGGCGTGAGGTGAATTTTTTCGCCAAGCGTCCCAGCCTCAGTTTTGAGGTCGTCTAGTAAATTAACTTGAAGCGATTCAGCGGCCATATGGCCACGTTAGTCACCCAAGAAAATAACTGGGTGACAAGGCTGTCATAGACGCACGAGATGACACACTTGTCATCAAGATGAGATTAACCAGGGCGCTGAAGCGGCGCAATGAGGGTCACCCGCACCGTATTCTTGTCCGTCGTCTGCAGCGACAAAGTGCCCTGATGCAGCTTGGCAATTTCCAAACAAATGCTCAGGCCTAGGCCTAGGCCATCGACACTTCGCGCGTGCGCGGCATCGCCACGGTAAAAACGCTCAAACGCTCGGTCGCTCAAATCTGCTGGCAATACAACCACGGAGTTTTCTATGGTCAACCTCAGCACATCATTGAATTGCGTCAACTCGACATGAATCCAACCCTTCGGTTGGTTGTAGTTCACAGCATTGGTGTAGAGGTTGTGAATGAGCTGATTCACCAGGGTTTTGTCGCAATGCCACACCACCTCACGCGCGATATCGCTGGTGATTTTCAGGCTGGGATTGAAGCTTTGCGCACCTTGAATCATCTGCAAGAGCAAAGTGCTGAAATCAACATCCGTCAGGTTTTGAATCAAGCTGTTGGCATCTGCACGCGACAGTAGCAATAATTTTTCCGTGATTTCAATCAGACGCTCCACCTCGTCGCCCATGTTTCTGACGCGAATTTGTTGCTCGCTGCCAACGGGCAATTCATGCAACAAGCGTTCAGCGCTTCCCCTCAAAATCGTGAGGGGCGTGCGTAACTCATGCGAAGCATCAGACGTAAAACGTCGCGCTTTGGTGAAACTGTCGTTCAACCGAAGTCGCAAATCTTCAAACACACTGACGAGCTTCTCAAACTCTCGGTAAGGCGCTTGAATAGGTTCAGTGGCGAGTAAGTTGGATGCATCGAGCTTAGACAGACTGGACTCAATCGCCAAGACTGGCTTCATCAACAAACGCATGATGTAGAAATTCAACAAGAGCACCATGACGAAGATGATCGGTAAAACGCGCATCAAATTACGGTCGCGCAAGCTCCACATTTGATAGACCATGGTGTCTGCATGACTTTGCGTGACCCACAGCTCTGGACCATCCGTCCTTTGTGCAAAGCGCACCGCCATCCATTCTTGGTCAGCCAACTGTCCTGTTAAAAATTGAAGCTTGTCAGTCACCACTGAATCGTTATTGCGCCAAGAATCTGCAGCATCTTTTCTGCGACACACATCAGCAATCAACGGATCCAATGCATGACTAGGAGTTTGGCAAAGCACGTAGTAATCGGCCACGTTGCTGATGAGGCTGCCAATTTTGCGCGCTTTGAAGCATGCAAGAAACCGTTCGCGGTCATTGAAACTGGTCTCACAGGCAATCAAAGCCTCCCCCATTTCGTGATGAATTTCGTCACGCAGCTGATTGGTCAAAAAATATTGCGCAATTATTCGATTGGAGCCAATGATGACAAAAATCATCACTGTCATCTGAATCAACACCATGAGCTTAAATGAACGTCTCATCGCTTAGCGCCCCACTAGCAAGCGATAACCGACACCGCGAACCGACTCAATCGGAGAGGGGTGCCCTTCTGGGCCTCTGGCGAGTTTGCGCTTGATGCGCAAGACACACACATCGACCACATTGGTTTCTGGATCAAAGCTGATATCCCATACATGTTTGAGAATTTGTTGCCTCGAAAAAATGTGGCCAGGTGAACGTGCCAAAAAAGCCAGTAAGCTGAATTCGCGCTGACTCAGCAACGCAGTAGTTCCAAACCATTGCACCTTGCGACTCACGACATCTAACTGCAAATGGTTCACTGAAATTTGTTGAATTTGCCCGGGTGTTTTGCGATGCAACAAGGCCTTGATACGCGCCACCAACTCTTCCACAAAAAATGGTTTGGGCAAGTAGTCGTCAGCCCCTTTGTCAAACCCCATCAAGCGATCAGGTAAATCGATCTTCGCACTCAAAATGATGATGGGAACAGCGCTGCCAGAAGCACGTGTTTGTTGCAAAACTTCGAATCCATTGAGCTTGGGCAGCATCAAATCCAAGATGACCAAATCATGGCGCTCTTCAAGAATCAATGACAAACCTTTTTCGCCATCGTCCACATGGGTCACGTCATAAGTCGCTGACGTCAAACCCTTGATGACGAATTCCGCAATCTTGGGCTCATCTTCAATTAACAAAATTTTCAATTGGAGCCGCCTTTGTGTTTTGACAACTCATTTTCAATCGGTAGCTCGCCGCATTGAGCCCACCAAAATGACATCTCTGTCATTGAGTCGATGGTGACTATCTTGTCACTCATTGCGCGCCTGCGAGAACCGATAGTTAGATAGCCCCTTACCTCTCGAAAGCTTGTATGTCATCGCCACTCTCTCTGCCACCGATTGCCCCTGTGCATCATGACGATGCAGCAAGCAATTTAGCATTCAACCAAACCAGGACAACGGATGCCAGCCCTGTGGAGAGCCGCATGCCCAGCTACATCAACAGCGCCGTCGCGCTTTCGTTCGCATTTGACAGCGTCACGAAATCACTGAATGTGGTGATGACAGACAAGATGTCAGGCGAAGTAGTGAGAAAGATTTCATATGCACATCTACCAACAGAGGTGCATCAGTCCAAAAAACTCCATGGGCTCTTGCTAGACCAATTCGCCTAGCGACATGGGCGAAAAGCAATGTAGAAATTAGCTATATAGCCATAAGTTATCTAGCCTGCGAGACAATCGCGGCATGAGCATCAGCCACTACATCAAAGACATCGGACGCGGACGAGACGGCGCGCGTGCGCTTGACCGCGTCAAAGCCACCGATTTGATGGGGCAAATCTTGGACGGCCAAGTGTCAGACCTCGAGCTAGGCGCCTTTTGCATCGCCATGCGCATCAAGGGCGAGACCGACCAAGAAATGGCTGGATTTTTAGATGCCACGCATGCTCGTCTGCAACACATCAGCGCCTCCAGCCCTGTCGTGGTGCTACCCAGCTACAACGGCGCACGCAAGCTGCCAGTGCTCACGCCCTTGCTGGCACACCTGCTGGCCCGCGAAGGCTTGGCAGTGGTCATGCACGGCACGGCCACCGAATCCACCCGCATCACCAGCCAAGAAGTGCTGAGCGCCATGGGCGTGCAAGCCTTGACCCAAACACGCGCGGTGCAGGCTGGCGAAGTGGTGTTTGCGCCCACCGAAGTGCTGTGCCCCGGCTTGAAACGCTTGTTGGACGTGCGCCGCGTGGTCGGCCTGCGCAACCCAGCCCACAGCATGGTGAAGCTGATGAACCCAACAACAGCTGCCGATGCCCTGCTGGTTAGCAGCTACACCCACCCCGAATATGCCGTGTCGATGGCCGCCACGTTTGAGTTGACCGGCGCACGCGCCCTGCTGCTGCGCGGCACCGAAGGCGAAGTGGTGGCCGATGCCCGCCGCACACCGCAGATGGACGCCTTTGTGCGCGGCACACGCACGCCCTTGGTGGAAACCCAAGCGGGCTCGCTCGTCAAACTTCCAGAGCTACCCACCGAGATTGATGCAGCCACCACCGCACGCTACACACAAGCCGTGCTCAGCGGAGAGCTACCCGTGCCTGCCCCACTGGCTGCGCAAGTGCAAGCCGTGCTAAACGCCTTGAGCCTTTGACCATGACACACCCATTCCAACCCCATGTCACCTTGGTCGGCGCTGGCCCTGGCGACCCTGAGCTATTGACACTCAAAGCGGTCAAAGCCATTGCCTCGGCCACCGTATTGTTGGTTGACGATTTGGTGAGCGACGCCATCACCGCCCATGCCTCGCCCACCGTTCGCATCATCCATGTGGGCAAACGCGGCGGCTGCAAATCAACCCCGCAAGCCTTCATTGAAAAACTGATGGCGCAAGAAGCACTGGCAGGCGAAACCGTGGTGCGCCTCAAAGGCGGCGACCCGTTCATCTTTGGACGTGGCGGCGAAGAGGTCGAACACCTGCAAGCCCAAGGCATTGCAGTCACAGTCATCAATGGCATCACATCCGGCTTGGCGGGCGTGACCTCATTAGGAATTCCCCTCACCCACCGTGAGCACGCGCATGGCGTGGTGTTCATCACAGGCCACGCCAAACAAGGTGCGGCTGACAGTGTGGACTGGGTGGCATTAGGCCAAACCGCACAGCAAGCCAAACTCACGCTGGTGATTTACATGGGCGTGAGCGGCTCAGCGCATCTGCAGGACGCGCTGCTGCAAAGCATGCGCACTGATACGCCTGTGGCCGTGATTCACCAAGTGAGCCTGCCTGCGCAGCGCCATGTGGTGTGTGAACTGCAAGACTTGCACGACACCATCGTTCGCGAACAGTTAGCCAGCCCATCTGTCATCGTGATTGGCGATGTATTCAAAGGCTTGCTGGCGATGCAACACGGCGCTGAATTGCAAGCCTCTGCAGGCTAAGTGCTCAGCGCCAAAGCGCAGCACCACTAAACTCGCCTCATGAAAAGTTTTGACGTTGTGATTGTGGGCGCCGGTGCTGCCGGTTTGTTTTGTGCAGGCGTGGCCGCGCAACAAGGTTTGCAAGTGCTGGTGCTGGACCACAGCGAAAAAGTAGCCGAGAAAATTCGCATCTCAGGCGGGGGTCGCAGCAACTTCACCAACCGCGAGCTCGATGTGCGCGCACCTCACAAACACTTCTTGGGCGACAACCCGCAGTTTTGCCGCAGCGCCCTATCGCGCTACACGCCGCAAGACTTTGTGGCGCTCATGCAAAAACACCAAATCCCATTTCACGAAAAGCACAAAGGCCAGCTGTTTTGCGACCGCTCCGCCGAAGACTTGATTCAAATGCTCTTGGCTGAATGCAACGGCTCAGCGAATGGCGGCAGCGTCACGCGCTGGCAACCCTGCAGCCTCAAAGCTACTCGCTATTCAGACGCAGCCCCTGAGGCACAGCGCTACGAAGTCGATACCAGCCAAGGCACAGTACACGCAGCGGCGGTTGTAATTGCCACGGGCGGTTTGTCCATTCCGAAAATTGGTGCGACCGACATTGGCTACCGACTGGCCAAGCAATTTAACTTGCGCGTGGTCGAGCCTAGACCAGGCCTTGTGCCGCTCACCTTTGACGACAAAGCTTGGGCGCCTTATGCGCAGCTGTCGGGCCTTTCACTGCCTGTGCGCATTGAGACAGGCACCAAGAAAACCCTGCAAAGTTTTGACGAAGATTTGCTGTTCACCCACCGCGGCTTGTCTGGCCCGGGTGTGCTGCAAATCTCCAGCTATTGGCAAGCGGGCACTGACTTGCGCATCAACCTCGCGCCAGAAGTCGACTTGGCTGAGGCATTGATGACTGCCAAACAGCAGTCTAAAAAACTCATCGCCAATGAGCTAAACGCGTGGGTCCCCTCGCGCTTGGCCGACACATGGGCCAGCCAAGACCCCGCGTGGCAACGCCCCGTGATTGAAGCCAGTGACAAAGCGCTGAACCACTTGGCGCAGCGCCTGAGCGCTTGGCCACTCACCCCGACCGGCACCGAGGGTTATAAAAAGGCAGAGGTCACCGTGGGCGGCGTAGACACGCGTGATTTGTCGCAGCAAACCATGGAATCCAAGCAACCCGGCCTGTATTTCATTGGCGAAGTGGTGGACATCACGGGCTGGCTGGGCGGCTACAACTTCCAATGGGCTTGGGCCAGCGGGCATGCGTGCGCAAAAGCCTTGGGGGCAGCTTTAAAACCGGCGGTTTAGTCGCTATAATTTCTGTCTTTGCTGGCAAACCCCCAACGGCCTGATCAACTTAATGTTGGGGAACACCGCAGGCATGGCGCTCAGGCACGATCTTCCTAGGCACCCTCTGACTGCAAATAATTGGAAATTTTGGTAATGACCACCATCCGTGTAAAAGAAAACGAACCGTTTGACGTCGCTCTGCGTCGCTTCAAGCGCACCATTGAAAAACTGGGTCTGTTGACCGACTTGCGCGCTCGCGAGTTCTACGAGAAGCCAACCGCTGAACGTAAACGCAAAAAAGCAGCAGCCGTGAAACGCAACTACAAGCGCATCCGCAGCATGCAGTTGCCCAAGAAGCTGTACTAAGCAGCCTCTGCCCCAAAAAAGCTCGCTAGGGACGCCTCAGCGGGCTTTTTTTTCGAATCATTTTTCCCTTTAGGAATGCACCATGAGCCTCAAAGCACAAATCACCGAAGACATGAAAACCGCCATGCGCGCCAAAGACAGCGTGCGCTTGGGCACCATCCGCTTGCTGCAAGCCGCGATGAAACAAAAAGAAGTCGACGAGCGCGTGGAGCTGGATGACGTCATGGTGATCGCCATCGTCGACAAGCTCATCAAGCAACGCAAAGACTCAGTGGCCGCCTATGTGTCCGCACAGCGTCAAGACTTGG
>CANGOY010000060.1 GCA_947455585.1 Comamonadaceae bacterium | reverse complement strand
GAAAAACTCGCCATCAAGATTCACCAATCAGGCTGGGAATTCGACACCATCCTGTGCTTGGCACGTGGCGGCATGCGCCCAGGCGACATCTTGTCGCGCATCTTTGACAAGCCTTTGGCCATCATGTCGACCAGCTCGTACCGCGCTGACGCAGGCACCGTGCAAGGCCACTTGGACATTGCCCGCTTCATCACCACACCCAAAGGCGAAATCGCTGGCCGTGTGTTGTTGGTGGACGACTTGGCAGACACCGGCCACACCTTGAAGGCTGTGGTGGACCAGCTCAAGAACAACTATGCACCCATCACCGAATTGCGCACCGCCGTTATTTGGACCAAAGGTGTGTCGGAATTTAAACCTGATTACTCGATGGACTACTTGGCCACGAACCCATGGATTCACCAACCGTTTGAGCCGTATGACGCCATGCGTCCAGCGGCTTTGTTGGAGAAGTGGAAGGTTTAACTTTCCCCTTGCTGGTTTTAAGAACTCCGCTTCGGCGGAGTTTTTCGTTTCTCGGCTGGTTAATATCGGTGCATGACCCGCAGCACCGACCTCATTCACCACGCCTACCAACCCCCCGCTGAATTTGAAGCCCCGCAAGTGGGCGTTTTCAAAGCCTCGACGGTCATCTTTCCTAACGTTGCAGCTATGCGCGAGCGCGAATGGATAGACAAGTCGGCTTACACCTACGGCTTGCACGGCACGCCCACCACGTTCACTTTGGAAGAGCGTTTGGCCACGCTCGAGGGCGGCACGCATTGCATCCTCACGCCCAGCGGTTTGGCTGCCATTGCGCATGTAGATTTCGCATTGCTCAAAACTGGCGATGAGGTGTTGATTCCCGATAACGCTTATGCGCCCAACAAGTCGCTGGCCGAAGGCGAGTTGGCTCAGTTTGGCGTCACGCATCAGGTGTACGACCCGCTGAATGTGAACGACTTGGCTTCACGCATCACACCGCGCACACGCTTGGTGTGGCTCGAAGCGGCGGGCTCGGTGACGATGGAGTTTCCAGACCTCGTGGCTTTGGTGCAGCTGTGCAAAGCACGCGGTGTGCTGTGCGCACTGGACAACACTTGGGGCGCAGGCCTTGCGTTCAATGCGTTTGACCTCACACCAGGGCAAGGCGAGTTGGGTGTGGACTTGACCATCCATGCGCTCACCAAATACCCAAGCGGTGGCGGCGATGTGTTGATGGGCAGCATCGTCACGCGTAGCGATGAATTGGCGCGTGTGTTGAAACTCACGCATATGCGTTTGGGCACAGGCGTGGGGGCAAACGATGCAGAGATGCTGTTGCGTTCATTGGCCAGTATGCCGTTGCGCTACAAAGCGCAAGACGCGGCTGCACGCACCTTGGCTGCATGGTGCGCTTCGCAACCTGCGTTTAGCCAAGTGTTGCATCCAGCGCTTAGCAGCTCACCCGGTCATGCACATTGGCAACGATTGTGTGCCAGTGAAAAAGAGCCCGAAGGTTTAGCTGCAGGCATTTTCAGTGTGGTGATGGATGCGCGTTTCCCCGCTCACGCAGTGGATGCGTTTTGCGATAGCCTCAAACTGTTCAAGATCGGTTACAGCTGGGGCGGCCCCATGAGTTTGGTGATGCCTTACAACATGGCGTCTAGTCGCAAGCGGTCGACCGAACACATGCAACCTGGGCGCGTGGTGCGCTTTTGCATCGGGCTAGAACATGTGATCGATTTACAAAATGACATGGCGCAAGCCCTGAAAGTTGCGAACTTGTAAAAACTAAAACTACGAGAGGGAAGACATGCAGCAATTGGTACCCGAAGAGGCGCACGATCACATAGACATCAACCCGATTCTTTTCAGCGATCCGCTGCGTTGGCTTTGGCATGGCCTGAAAGACATGGTGTCGCAGCCTTTAATTTCGTTGCTCTATGGTTTTTGTTTTTGGTTGATGGCACTCATCTTGTTGGCCGTGTTCAAAAGCAATCCTGAGTACACCTTGTCTGCCGTGTCGGGTTGCTTGTTGATTGGCCCCTTCTTGGCCATGGGGCTGTATGACGTGAGCATGCACATGGAGCGCGGTGAGCCACCCAGCATGGGCAGTTCGCTCACCTGCTGGGAGTCGCATGTGAAAAGCATGAGCATGCTCATCATGGTCATGGTGGTGCTGGAGTTGTTGTGGGGGCGCGCATCGTTGGTGGTGTTCGCTGTATTTTTTAACACCGGCGGTATGCCCACCACGGCTACCGTGTTGGAGGCCGTCTTCAATCCTCAAAACTGGGAGTTCATCGCGGCCTATCTCTGCGTCGGCGGTTTTTTTGCCGGACTGGTGTTTGCCTGCATGATGGTGTCCATCCCCATGATTTTGGACCGCGACACCGACGCCATCACCGCCTGCATCACCAGCATGCGCGTGTTTGTGGACCACACGGCGGTGTCTATGTTGTGGGGCGCACTCATCATCGTGTTGGTGGTGCTGGCCATGTTGCCATCAGCGGCAGGTTTGCTGGTGGTGGGGCCGTGGCTGGGCTTTGCCAGCTGGCACGCTTACCGCGCCTCGGTGCGTGTGACCGAAGCTGCGGCAGTTTGAAGCTTTAAGCGCCCACTTGGTGGCACAAAGCCTGTGCCACTTGGCGCAAGCTGTCTGGGTGGCGGTCAGCCGCCACGCATGCTGTGGCTTGGCCTGTTTGCGTGAAGTTGCGCACCATGGACGAGGCGTAGGTTGGGTCGTAGTGCAGCACCAGCAGGTCGCGCACCACATTCTCGATGTGGCCCGTGTGAATTTGCTCTTTCCACGCATCGACCACCGCCTTGCTGCGAATGGCAACCAGCGCATCTAAACGGCGACAAAACAAGTCTTGGTCGTCGACGAAGAAGTTGTAGTCTTCCATCAGCAAGGCCACCCGTTCATCCAAGCTGAGCTGCAATTCAAAGCACGGGCTGTCGCGCATGGCCAGCATGAGTGATTCGGGGACAGACAAGTTGCCCACCTTGCGGCTTTCTGATTCCACAAACACAGGACGTGCTGGGTCAAAGCTGCGCAGGGCTTGCCACACGAGGGTGTCGAATCGTTTTTGGCTTGGCTGGGGCTGGCCAGGAATGTGGCCCAGCACCGAGCTGCGGTGGCAAGCGAGGTCTTCTAGGTCCAACACCTGTGCACCTTCGGCAGCGAGCTCATAAAGCAGGCGTGTTTTGCCCGAGCCCGTGGGGCCAGAGATGACCTTGAATTGCAGTGGTGCCACACGTTTAGGAATGTCTTCCACCATGGCTGCACGAAAGGCTTTATAGCCGCCCTCAATCAGGTTTACCTTGAAGCCAATTTGCCCTAGCACCAACGACAGCGAGCCGCTGCGTTTGCCACCACGCCAGCAGTAAATGAGCGGCTGCCAGTTCTTGGGCAGCTCCAACACTTCGCGTTGGATGTGGCGTGCGATATTGGCTGCCACCATAGCAGCGCCGTGCTTTTGCGCTTCAAACGCGCCCACTTGCTTGTACATGGTGCCCACGAAGATGCGCTCTTCGTTGTTGAGCGATGGCCAGTTGACGGCGTGAGGCAAATGGTCGAGCGCGTGCTCGTCCTCGCTGCGTGCATCGATGATGGTGCTGAAGCCGCCGGGTGTGCCGAGGGGTATGGCCATGCGGGCCAAGGCGTCTTGCGCCGAGATAAAGGTAACGCTCACGGTTTATAAATTCTTTTTAATTTCGGGCCACACGTTGGCCAACATGCGAGGGTGCGCTTCGGCTTTGGGGTGGATGCGGTCGGGTTGAAATTGCGCGGTGGCGTCAGGTGCGTCGGCAATGCCCTTGAGAAAAAACGGCACCAAGCCCGTGCGGTATTTTTTGGCGAGGTTGGCAAACATCACTGAGAACTTGGCGCTGTAGTCTGGCCCGTAGTTAGGCGGTATTTGCATACCTACCAGCACCACGCGTGCGTTGACTGCGCGACAGGCTTGAATCATGGCTTCGAGGTTGTCTTGGGTGCTGTTCAAATCGAGACCGCGCAGGGCATCGTTGCCACCTAGCTCAATCACCACCTGCACAGGCCGCACTTGGTCCAGCATGGCGGGTAGGCGAGAGCGACCACCGGCGGTGGTGTCGCCGCTGATACTGGCGTTGACCACGCGCACATCTGGGCGCTCGGCGTGTAGTTTGTCGGCCAACAAGGCTACCCAGCCTTTGCCGCGTGGAATGCCGTACTCGGCACTGAGCGAATCACCCAATACCAAAATTGTGGCTGCGGGCATCGTGCCCGGCGCGGGTGCAGAGCCGGGCGGTGGTACGTTGTTTTGTGGGGGCTGGCCACGGCGGCGGTGCGGGCCGGTCGAGGTGATTTCTCCCTCCATACCTTGGCCCGTCGAGGTGATGATGCTTTGTTGTGCCG
The DNA here is from genome assembly GCA_947455585.1 of Comamonadaceae bacterium. Classification (GTDB taxonomy): domain Bacteria; phylum Pseudomonadota; class Gammaproteobacteria; order Burkholderiales; family Burkholderiaceae_C; genus Limnohabitans. Next base: position 5,117 of record CANGOY010000060.1, on the reverse strand, counting down.
AGGCTCTGCCAAAGCTCAAAGTCCCTAGCAAAGTTGCGCTCAGCGCGCCCAAGTTAAAGTCACGTCTCAACAACCCATTGCGCTTCATGACCCAGCCTTCATTTGAAAATTCATCCACATCGTCTTCACCGTTGATTGCCGTCTCGCATTTGTCCAAATCGGTGCAAGATGTCAGCGGCACATTGCACATTCTCCGCGATATCGACTTCCAGCTAGCGCCCCGGCAATCGTTGGCCATTGTGGGCGCTTCTGGCTCGGGCAAAAGCACCTTGTTGTCCATCATGGCGGGGCTTGACACTCCCACGCAGGGCACGGTGTGGTTGGGTGGCGTGGACATGTTTGCGATGGACGAAGACGCACGCGCCGCAGTGCGTGCTCGTCAAGTGGGCTTTGTGTTTCAAAGCTTTCAACTCTTGGGCAATATGACCGCACTGGAAAACGTCATGCTGCCGCTGGAGTTGGCTGGCTTGCCCAACCCCCGCGCTGCCGCCAAAGACATGCTGGTGCGTGTCGGCTTAGGCGAACGTTTGGGCCACTACCACAAAGTGCTGTCGGGTGGCGAACAACAGCGCGTGGCCTTGGCCCGCGCCTTTGTGGTCAAGCCTGCGCTGTTGCTGGCTGACGAGCCCACAGGCAGCTTAGACCACGCCAGCGGTGAGCGCATCATGGATTTGATGTTTGAACTCAACAAGGAACTGGGCACCACACTGGTGTTGGTGACACACGATTTAAAGCTGGCTGCGCGGTGTGATCAGGCCATCACGATTGAGGCGGGGCAGGTCAAGGGATAATGCTTGCATATGTCTTCAGCCCCTAAAGTTCTCTTCGGCTTTCACGCCGTTGGCGTGCGCGTGAAAACAGCGCCGCAATCCGTCATCGAAATTTACTTCGACCCCACGCGCCGCGATGCGCGCATGCGTCAATTTGTGGACCGCGCCACCGAGGCTGGTATCCGTTTGATTGAGGCTGATGGCCCTCGTTTGGCCAAGCTCTCGGGTGGCCACGGCCACCAAGGTGTGGCGGCGCGTGTGAGTGAAATCAAGATGGTTCACTCGCTGGACGAGTTGCTGGAAGGCATCGAAAAAATCGAATCACCTTTGATTTTGGTGCTCGACGGCGTGACCGACCCGCACAACCTAGGCGCCTGTTTGCGCGTGGCAGATGGCGCGGGTGCACATGCGGTGATTGCGCCTAAAGACCACGCTGTGGGCATCAACGCCACGGTGGCCAAAGTGGCCAGCGGTGCGGCAGAAACAGTACCTTATTTCATGGTGACCAATTTGGCACGTACCTTGAATGAGCTGAAAGAGCGCAACATTTGGATCATCGGCACCAGCGATGATGCGCCTAAAACTTTGTACCAAGTTGATCTCAAAGGCCCCACCGCATTGGTGTTGGGCGCAGAGGGCGATGGTATGCGTCAGCTCACGCGTAAGACGTGTGACGAGCTCATCAGCATTCCGATGTCTGGGGCGGTCGAGAGCTTGAATGTGTCTGTGGCCAGTGGGGTGTGCTTGTATGAAGCACGTCGTCAGCGGACTGTTTCTTAATTTGTTCTGAGCTCGCTTCGGCAGTTAGGTATTGGCCGCTGCCTCATGCTGGGGTACCAGAAATCGTGGCGGCCAATACCTAACCACCGAAGACTGCGGCCTGCGTTTTTTAGATCCAGCCTAGTGCGCCTAGTAGGGCGCCGAAACCTAATAGCAGTAACAGGTGTGTTTTGGTCTTCCACACAATCAGTGTGGTGGCACCGGCTAAGACCCACAAGGGCCAATCACGCGTAGGGTTTTCGTGGTTGCCTGTAAGTAGCCAGCCTGTCGCGATGAGCAACGCAATCACGATGGGGGCCATGCCGCTCTTAAACGCTTTGACGGCCAGCATCTCACGGTTGCGGTGTGCCCATTGCGTGGCCACAAAGGTGAGGGTGCATGACGGAATCATGATGCCCACCATGGTGATGAGCACGCCCCACAAAGCCAATGCCACAGCGGGCCAACCAGCGGCCAAGCCGCCGCCTGCATTCAACCCCACGTTCCAGCCCATCAAGGCGATGAACATCACGTTGGGACCAGGGGCGCCTTGCGCTAAGGCGATGGAGGATGTGAACTGCGTGTCGCTGAGCCAGTGCATTTCATCCACCAAGTAACGGTGAATGTCGGGCGCGGTGGTGATGGCGCCGCCCACGGCTAAGAGCGACAGCGATATGAAGTGCAAAAACAGCGAGCCCCAATCGGCCAAGGTCAAGGTGATGCTCATGCCACACCTCGCTGTTTGATGCAATGCGCTGCCCACACGCTGGCCAACGGGCCAAGGCTCAGCAGCACCCAAGCCAATGGCAAGCGCAGCAAGCCAATGGCGATGAAGGTGAGGGCGCTAATGCCAATGCAGGTCAGCAAGCCCATGGGGTTGTTTTTCAAAGCGCCCATAAGCTTGATGCCCACCGCAGCAATGAGTCCGGCAGACACAGCGCCCATGCCGCGCAGCATGCCTTGCGCCACGGCTGTGTCGGCAACACCTGCCACGGCAGCCGCTAGCAATAACACCAACACGGTTGGCGCCAATAGCAAGCCACTCAGCGCAGCCAGTGCGCCTGCAATGCCAAAGCTTCGCCCGCCAATCATCAGCGCGAGGTTCACCACATTGGGCCCGGGCAAGATTTGCGCGACGGCCCAGTCTTCGATGAACTCATCGTTGGTCAGCCATTGTTTTTTATCTACCAATTCACGCTGCACAACGGCCAACACGCCGCCAAAGCCTTGCAGGGCTAGCAGTGTGAACGACACAAACAAATCGGTTTTGCTTTGGGGTGCATTTGGCGCAGCACTGTGGTGCTTCTGGTTGACCTCACTCATACGGTCAAGCCGCCAGCGACTTCAATCACCGTACCGTTGATGTAAGACGCTTCGTCACTGGCCAAGAAGGCGTAAACGTTGGCAATGTCTTCGGGCTTACCCAATCGCTTGAGTGGCACGCGGTCCATCATTTCGTGAATCACTTTTTCGGGGATGGTAGAGAGGATGGGCGTGGCAATAAAGCCAGGAGCCACTGCGTTCACGCGAATGCCTTTAGGGCCCAGTTCGCGGCTCCAAGTTTTGGTGAAACCAATTACGCCAAACTTGGTCGCTGCATAGTTGGTTTGGCCAAAGTTGCCATAGATGCCCACTACGGATGAGGCATTCAAAATCACGCCGCTGCCTTGCGCCACCATGGCGTCTGTCACGGCTTGTGCGCAATGGAACACGCCACGCAGGTTGACATCAATCACACGGTCAAATTGTTCGAGTGTCATTTTTTGCAAGCGCGCATCTTGTGTGATGCCAGCGTTGTTGACCAACACATCGATGCGACCAAATTTGTCGAGTACCGCCTTGACCGTAGCATCCACCATGTCGCGTTGCGTCACATCCACCACAAAACCTTGGGCCTGAGCGCCTATCGCCTGGCACTGCTTCACAGCGTCGTCGACGGCAGCTTGCTTTACGTCACACACGATGACGATGGCGCCTTCTTGTGCAAATTTCAGAGCTGTCGCTAAGCCAATGCCCTGCGCGGCGCCTGTGATGAAGCTGACTTTGCCCAGCAGTCGCTGTGCTTGTGAGTTGTGGTTTGTATTCATGCCTTGAGTTTAAACATGGCTTCGAATCTTAGGGATATTCCTAGTAAATCAACTTGATTGATTAAGTCGCAATAAATCAACTTGAGTGATTAACTCGAGTTTCACAACACTTTGGAGCGAGACAAACTTATGAAATTCAATCAACTATTTTTGGCCTGTGCAGCAGCGTTGTCGTTGTCCGCAGCTGTGGCGGGTGAGGTCGAAGTTCTGCATTACTGGACATCGGGTGGCGAAGCCAAATCAGCCGCAGAGCTGAAAAAAATCATGGCCGCGAAAGGTCATGTGTGGAAAGATTTCGCTGTAGCGGGCGGTGGTGGTGACAACGCCATGACCGTATTGAAGAGCCGCGTGGTGGCAGGTAACCCACCTTCAGCTGCACAAATCAAAGGCCCAGCCATTCAAGAGTGGGCACAAGAGGGTGTGTTGGCCAACTTGGACAGCGTGGCACAAGCGGAGAAGTGGGATAGCTTGCTCCCACAAGTGGTTGCCAACGTCATGAAATACAAAGGTAGTTATGTGGCAGCGCCTGTCAACGTGCACCGTGTGAATTGGGTGTGGGCTAACCCAGAAGTGATGCAAAAATCTGGCGTGGCCAAGATGCCAGCCAACTACGACGAGTTTTTTGCAGCTGCAGACAAAATCAAAAAAGCAGGCTTCATTGCTGTAGCACACGGTGGCCAAAACTGGCAAGACTTCACCACTTTTGAATCGGTGGTGTTGGGCGTCGGTGGTGCCAAGTTCTACCAAGAGGCATTGGTCAAGCTCGACTCCAAAGCGCTGAGCAGTGCCACCATGAAAAAGTCGCTCGAGACTTTCCGCAAGATCAAGGGTTACACCGACGCAGCCTCTCCTGGTCGCGATTGGAACTTGGCCACGGCCATGGTCATGCAAGGCAAGGCCGGCTTTCAGTTCATGGGTGACTGGGCTAAGGGTGAGTTTGTAGCCGCGGGCAAAAAGCCCGGCAAAGACTTCTTGTGTGCAGCAGCCCCAGGCACAGCCAACGCTTACACCTTCAACGTCGATTCGTTTGCGATGTTCAAGCTCAAAGATGCCAGCGCACAAAAAGCACAAGGTGATTTGGCCGCAGCCATCATGAGCACAGACTTCCAAGAAGTGTTCAATCTCAACAAGGGTTCAATCCCTGTGCGCTTGAACATGTCAATGGCTAAGTTTGACGACTGCGCCAAGCTCTCAAGCAAAGATTTCGTGGACACCGCCAAGTCAGGTGGTTTGGTCCCTTCCGTAGCCCACGGCATGGCAATTTCGCCAGCGACCGAAGGCGCGATCAAAGATTTGGTGAGTCAGTTCTGGAACGACGACAAGATCAGCATTGACGAAGGTCAAAAGCGTCTCGTCGCCGCAGCGGCCACCAAATAAGCAGCAGCTCGACTGTTGAAACATAAACCTTGGAGATACAAACAATGAAAATGAAATTAACGTGCGTGGCTGCAGCTTTGTGCTGCGTGGGGACAGCAACTCTGGCTGCTGACGTAGGCGGTGT
>CANGOY010000059.1 GCA_947455585.1 Comamonadaceae bacterium | reverse complement strand
GTGAGGCTTGAAATTAAAACGCCCGCAAGAGGCGGGCGTTGTGTTGGGGTTTGAAGGCGATTAATTGCTCGGCCGTAGTTTCTTCACAACGTCATCGCTGGGTTGCACGCTGGCTCCGTCGATGTATCGGTAGTCTACCAACACGCCTTTGCCATTGTCGTTTTTGGTACGGCCCAAAAACGCGCCCATGGTGGACTGGTTGTCTTGCTTGCGGAACATCACGGGGCCATAAGGCGTGCTGAATTTCAAACCACTGAAAGCCGTCACCAGCTTCTCGCTTTCGGTGCTCTTGGCCTTCGTCATGCCCGCGGCCAGAGCCTGAATCATGCTGTAGCCCACGACTGAGCCCAAGCGGGGGTGGTCGTTGTACTTGCGGTGGTAGGCCAAGTAAAAGGCTTTATGCTCGGGCGTTTGCACGCCGTACCAAGGGTAGCCCGTGACAATCCAACCGTTCGGTGTTTCGTCTTTCAAGGGCTCCAAATACTCGGGCTCGCCGGTCAAGAGGCTCACCACGTCGTGGCCTTGGAACAGCCCGCGTGTGTTGCCTTCGCGCACAAACTTGGCAAGGTCGGTGGCAAACAACACGTTGAAGATGGCGTCGGGTTTGGCATCGGCAATGGCCTGCGTCACCGAGCCTGCGTCAATCTTGCCCAGCGCAGGAGCTTGTTCGGCGACAAACTCCACATCAGGCTGTGCAGCTTTCAGCAACTGTTTGAAAGTGGCGGCAGCCGATTGGCCGTATTCGTAGTTTGGGTACACCACGGCCCAACGCTTTTTCTTGAGCTTGGCGGCTTCGGGCACAAGCATGGCCACTTGCATGTAGGTGCTGGCGCGCAGGCGGTAGGTGTAGCGGTTGCCGTTTTGCCACACCATTTTGTCGGTCAACGGTTCGCCCGCGAGGAAGAATACTTTGCGTTGCTTGGCAAAGTCGCCCAAGGCCAAACCAATGTGCGAGAGGAAAGCACCAGACAGCACATCCACCTTTTCGCGGCTCAGCAGTTCTTCAGCGGCGCGCACGGCGTCGCCGGGCGAAGCGTTGTCGTCACGCGTGATGAGCTGCAGCTGCTTGCCGTTCACGCCACCCGCAGCGTTGATTTCTTCCACGGCCAACTCCATGCCCTTTTTGTACGGGTCAAGGAAAGCAGGCTGGGCTTTGTAGCTGTTGATTTCGCCAATCTTGATGACGTTTTGTGCGAAGACGGGCAGTGCCACCAAGCTCAGAGCAAGGGCGGCGGCGCGCAAGGTAGAGGCGAGAGGGGTGTTCACGAAGGGGCCTTTGAAAGCAGGCGCCGGCAGGGACTTGCCGCACCTCAGATGTTCTGAAGCACGGATTGTCTTGCAAACTCAGCAGGCTTTTGCATACGAAATGCAAAAGCCCCTATGGGTTTACTTGACGAGTGCGGGGTCGGTGCCCATGTTGTCAAATTTTTTGAAGTACTGGCGAGCCATGGCCACCACTTGCGCGTCGGTGGGGTGGTCGCTGGGCACGCTGTCCACCACGTTCACATGGGCGTGGTGTTGTTTGCACCAGTCGCGGAACTCGTCACGCGCATGCCCGGGGCCGGTGACCAGCACTTCGTGCGTGCCTTCGAGGGCTTTGGCAATGTCAGCATACAGATGGACCGTGTCGTGTGGCTTGCCTTGGTGTTTGTGGTGTGTGCGTGACTTGACGCGTTGGCTTTCGACGTGCGCGAGGTCAAACATCAGCACGTGGGCTTCTTGGTGGTCTAGCCAAACAACAGCATGAAAAGTGGTCATGTAGTTCTCTTTCTCTCTTAGTGGTGGTTGTGTTCAGTTTTTTCTTGGCAGCCAATGCAGCGTGCTGCTTCGGGCGCTGCGTTCAATCGTGCTTCTGGAATCGTGGCGTCACAGTCGGTGCAGTGGCCATAGGTGCCGGCACTGAGTCGGGCCAAGGCGTTGTCAATGGCTGCCAGCTCGGCGGTCTCGTGTTCGTTGATGGCGAACTCAAGGTCGCGTGCAGTGTTGACTTGTGCGTCTGAGTCTTCGTTGTGCGCGAAGTGCTCGGCAGCCACTTCTACACGGCTGGCTTTGCCGCCACGTTGCTGCGCAATTTGTGCCAGTAAGTCGGCGCGTTGAGCTTCAAGCTTTTGCTTGAAAGCGGTGACGTGTTGTGCATCCATGTCAACTCCTTGTTTTTTCTTGGCTTCATCTTGCGCTCATGATGCGCGCCATTCATTGATGGATATCAATGAATCCTCGTTTTCACCTAGAAGAGGCAGACGGCTCGAACATCTCCTAGGGCTGAGACATAATTTGACACATGCAACGCTTTCGCCACGCCATCCAACTCACCCGCCTCGTGCTGGTGTGGTTTGTGTTGTCTGTGGGTGTGGCTGTTGCATCACCCATCGTCAATCCGCACGGCATGGACTTGGTCTGTACCAGCACTGGCAGCATGAAGCTGGTGGTGCAAGGGGATGACGACACAGCAGCATCCAGCCACACGCTGGATTGCCCCTTGTGCGTGTCCATCAGTGCGCCGCCCCCTGCGCTCAACACCACATTGACGCAACCCTCGCCCTTGGCCCATGTCATGCAGCCCATCGCTGCAGCGCACATGGCGGCCATCACAGCGCCCCCGCTGCCTTCGCGTGGGCCGCCTGCACTTTCTCTTTGACGCGTTAAGTTGGGCTGAGACGTTGGTCTTGGCCTAGTCGGTTGGTTGGGGTGCTGCGTTGGTGCGCACCTCAACCCTCGTGTTGATATGGAAGTAACTTTGTGAAATACCTTGATATTTGTTTGAGCAAGCCCGTGGTGCTGGCCTGTGCCTTTGCCTGCACATGGACTGCACAGGCTCAGTCCATGCCCACGGTTGAAGTGGTGGGCAAGGCTGATTCGCTAACGCAGGTGAGCATCGACAGCGCACAAGAGCGCGTCAAAACCATTCCAGGTGGCGCATCGGTGGTGGATTTGGACGTGGTGCGTGAAGGTCGGCAATCCACTTGGTCTGACAGCTTGGGGCTGGCACCCGGTGTTTTTATTCAAGACCGATTTGGCTCGGAGGAAGCGCGCATCTCCATTCGTGGTTCGGCACTGAGCCGCACGTACCACAGCTTTGGCACCAAGGTCATGCAAGACGGCGTGCCCATCAACTATGCCGATGGTTTTTTTGACATGCAAACTGTCGACCCCAATGCCTCGCGCTATGTCGAAGTGTTGCGTGGCCCGAATGCCACGACCTACGGCGCGACCACTTTGGGTGGCGCGATTAATTTTGTGGCGCCGACTGGCTATAGCAGTCCTCGGTATGTCGGGCGTGTCGAGATGGGGAGCTTTGGTTACAACAAAGTGTTTGGCAGCACGGCGGGTGTGATGAAGCCGACCGTTGATGGCGCACCGGTGTGGGACCATTACGTGGCAGGCTCCCAAACGCAGCAGGATGGGTTTCGCGAACACGCGCAGATGGAGAACCAAAAGCTCTTGGGCAACTTTGGGGTGAAGGTGAGCCGTGATGTGGAATCTCGGTTTTATGTGGCCGCTGTGCGCAGTCGTTCGCAATTGCCGGGTTATTTAACGAAGGCCGAGTTGGAGAGCCAGCCTTCGATGGCTGCCAGCAGCGTGAGCGCCGGTGTGTATCCCTACCGCGAAGATGCCAACCGCCGCCGCGATGTCGATGCGCAACGCGTCGCTAATAAAACCACGGTTCGTGATGGCAACACCACATACGAATTTGCGGCTTATGCGATGAACTACAGCCTGTGGCACCCCATCGACAGCATCGTTGAACAAAACGCCGAGTCAGTCGGTGGTCATCTCAAGGCCACACGCAGGCTGGGTGAACACCAAATCAGCGTGGCCTATTTGCCAAGCGTGGGTTCAACAAAAGGCACGTCTAAACCGACGAACAACCAAGGGGCAGCAACGGGAGCCGCAACGTCTGATTACGACCAACAGTCGAAAAACGACAGCTTCTTTCTCGAGGACACATACAAATCGTCTGACCGCACCACATGGACGACCGCTTTGCAGTACGACCGTGCCAATCGCAAAGTGGTGGACACCGCGGCCGCCTCTGCATCCAACAACTACGACTACAGCTTCAGCCAATGGAGCCCACGTGTGGGGGTGACGCATGAGCTAACGCCCGCTCATCAAGTGTTCGCGAGCATCAGTCGAAATTTCGAAGCGCCTATTTTTGGTCTGGCAGGCACCACAAGTACCGCCAACAAAGCGCAAACAGGGACCACATTTGAAATGGGCACACGCGGTGAGTCACACCATCGCGAACATCACGTCGCGTGGGATGCCACGTACTATCGAGCGAATTTGCAAAACGAGTTTCTGTCGGTCTGCACCAACGCAGCTTGCACAACGTCAGCAACGTCCAACATTCCCAAGTCATTGCACCAAGGGCTTGAGTTGGGTTTGAGCCATGTGTACGACAAGAAGTTGGATACGCGCCTTGCGCTTTTGTACAGCGATTTCAAGTTTGTCGACAACGCAACCGTTGGCAACAACGCGCTTCCAGGCTTCCCACCCGTCATCGTGCGCGGCGAGGTGTTGTATCGCTTTGGTGCGCAAGTGGGAGGCAAGCCCGGCACATACATGGGGCCAAAGTTTGAATGGGTCCCACGCAAGGCACCCATGGATAACGCCAACACGGTCTACAACGACAGCTATGCCTTGCTGGGTTTCAAAGCAGGCCAAGCCATTGATAAGCAATGGTCTTGGTTCTTGGATGCGCGTAACTTAAGCGATAAGAAATACGCCGCCACAACCAACATTGCCGCCAACTACACCACTGCGCCCGGTGACGGCCGCCGCTATTACCCCGGTGATGGTCGGTCTGTTTATGTGGGTGTGGAAGCGAAATTTGATTAAGGCAAGGTGCATGTCATCCCTCAGGAGATAAAAAATGATGAAGAAAATTTGTTCTGTGCTGATGCTCATGGCGGGGCTTCTGGCGGTTTTACAGCCTGCGTCAGCGCATGTGGTGTTGTCAGAGCCCAAAGCCGTCGCAGGCAGCTATTACAAAGCCATGCTGCGCATTGGCCATGGCTGCAATGGCTCGGCCACCAACGGTCTCGTCGTGCAAGTGCCCTTTGGTTTTGAGGGCGCCAAGCCTCAGCCTAAACCGGGCTGGACCATTGCCACGCGCAAAGCCAAACTCGCACAGCCCTACAACAGCCACGGTAAAACCGTGACCGACGATGTGGTGGAGCTGCGCTGGACGGCAGCCAGCAAAGAGGCTGCTTTGCCGGATGACCAGTTTGACGAATTTGCTTTCATGGGCCGTTTGCCAGACAAAGCAGGTCCTTTGTGGGTCAAGGTGTTGCAAACGTGCGAGAGCGGTCAAAATGACTGGTCAGACATTCCTGCCAATGGCACATCGACGCGCGGCATGAAGTCGCCTGCTGCCTTGTTGGAGGTGCAGCCTGCACCTGCACACGAACATCACCATTAATCCATTCAGGAGTTTTTTATGAAGTTTTCTAAACACCTCATCGCCGCCGCACTCACCACGATGTGCGTCGTCAACGCTTTCGCACAAAACGTGACCATCACCGACGCATGGGCACGTGCCACGGTGCAAGGCCAAAAGGCCACGGGTGCGTTCATGAAAATCACAGCCAAAGACAACGCCAAGTTGGTCGGCGTCAGTAGCCCCGTCGCCGGCGTGGCCGAGATTCACGAAATGAAAATGGACAAAGACGTGATGAAGATGGCCGCGTTGCCCAATGGCCTTGACTTGCCCGCGGGTAAGGCCGTCGAGCTCAAGCCCGGCAGCTACCACGTGATGCTGATGGACCTCAAGGCGCCTTTGGTCAAAGACACCACCGTGCCGCTCACCCTGACGCTGCAAGACGCCAAAGGCGTGAAGTCCACCGTGGCGCTGAAGGTGTTGGTGGGCATGCAGCCGCCCATGATGCAAAGCCACGACCACAGCACGCACAACCATATCGAACACAACCACGGCGACCACAAGCCCTGAGCTGTCAGCCCAGCGTGGGTTGGGGTTTGGTTTAATGCGACTTACACACACAGGAGACAGACATGACCAACCCCGCCGGTTTTGATTTCACCAAGTTCGTTCCGGGCTTTGACTTTTTAAAGAACCTCACGCCTGGAGGTGGCGCTACATCGTCTGCTGCGCCGGGTTGGGTTGCGCCCACATTGGACCCAGAAGAGCTTGAGAAACGCATTCAAGAACTCAAGACGGTTCAGTTTTGGCTGGAGCAAAACAGCAAAGCGGTGGGGGCCACCATTCAAGCCTTGGAGGTGCAGCGCATGACGCTCAACACCTTGAAGGGCATGAACATGAGCTTCAACGACTTGGCAGACTCGCTCAAAGCCAAACCCCAAGAGGCCGCCCCTGCTGCGCCTGCTAAGCCCAAGTATTCGTTCACACAAGCGGCCCCTGCGCAGGCCGAGCCTGAGCCTGAGCCCGAAGCAGAAGTTGAGCCCGAACATGAGGCTGAACCCGAAGCACCCAAGGCGAGCAAGCCTCGCAGTAAAAAAGCTGCCGCCGGTGGTGTGGACCCATCGCATTGGTGGGGTGCGCTGACAGACCAGTTTCAGCACATTGCCACGCATGCCATGAACGACATGGCGCATCGTGCGCAAGCGCATGCGGCCACCGCATCAGCCAAGCCTGCAGCAAAAAAATCGGCAGCTCAAACGCAAGTTAAAGCTGCTGCGCGAAAGCCCGCTGCGCGTAAGCCTGCGGCACGCAAAACGACAGCGCGTCAATCAACCGCACGCACAGCGCCCGCACGTAAAACTGCAGCTGCTAAAACTACCGCTAAATCCAAACGATGAAACTCTTCCCCTACGGTCACGCCACCCATCCGCAATGGGAAATGGCCGCAGGCTTGGTGCTGGCGCAGTTGCGTGCACACATGGCCTTGCCCGAGTATGCGGATGCGCCGCACCTAGGGCTGCTCTACATCACCGACCACTACGCCACGCACGCGCAAGACATCTTGTCGCACCTGAGTGCTGAGTTGCCCGAGGTGACCGATTGGGCGGGCACGGTGGGCGTGGGCATTGCGGCCAACAATGTGGAGTACTTTGACGAGCCCGCGCTCAGTGTGATGCTGTGCGACATTGCGCCCGAGCACTACCGCGTGTTCAGCGGCGTTGCCCCGCTGGCGCAAGCAGGTTTGGGCGCTAAGCGTGGAAGCAGTTTTGTGCCTCACACCGCGCTGTTGCATGCTGATGCACACACGCCTGATGTACCCGAACTGATTGCCGAGCTGGCTCAACGCACTGCCAGTGGCTATGTGTTTGGCGGCCTGTCGGCCAGCCGAACCGATGTAGTGCAGTTTGCGCAAAGTGGTGACGGCAACATGGCGGGCCAAGGCAAAGCCACCGGCGTGTTTCATGGCGGTTTGAGTGGCGTGGCGTTTGATGCCGAGGTGGCCATGGTGTCGCGCGTCACGCAGGGCTGTTTGCCTGTGGCCAAGGTGCACACCATCACCAGCGCTGACCACAATGTGGTGCTCACCTTGGACAACGAACCCGCACTTCATGTGTTGGAGCGTGACTTGAAAATCAACCTCGCCGACAAGCAACCCGCCATTGCCAAAGTGCGCGCCACTTTGGTGGGCTTGTCTGCTGAGCACGATCCAACCATCAAGCGCACCGGCGAGTTTGACGACGCGGTGCTAGTGCGCCACATCATTGGCATCGACCCCGCACGCGAAGCCGTGGCTGTGGCGCAGCCAGTAGAAGTGGGGATGCGCCTCACGTTTTGCGAGCGCAATGCTTTGGCAGCGCGCGCCGACTTGACGCGCATTTGCGCGGAAATTCGAGAGGCCTTAGAGCCCGAAGAAATGACCGCTGATTTGGCTAGCGCTTTGAGCGCAGATACCAACATCAACCCACACCCTACGCGTCGAATGGCGGGGGCGATTTACGTGAGCTGTGCGGGACGAGGCGGCCCCCACTTTGGAGGGGAGAGCGCCGAGATGCACATCGTGCGTCGCGCTTTGGGTGACGTACCTTTGGTGGGCTTCTTTGCCGGTGGCGAAATCGCGCACCAAGAACTGCATGGCTACACCGGCGTGTTGACCGTGTTCACCACAGAGTCTTAAAGCTCAAACGCCCGCAAAAAAGCCTGAGCCCCTTGCGGTGACTCAGGCCTTGCAGCGCAGAGCGCGTGCGGCTTATTTTTCGGGGTTCAAGGCAGCGTCAAGTTGCTGCATGTCCAAGTCGCCCGTCCACTTTGCCACTACCAAAGTGGCCACGCCGTTGCCCACCAAGTTGGTGAGTGCGCGTGCTTCCGACATGAAGCGGTCAATGCCCAAGATGAGCGCCAAGCCCGCTACCGGCACACCGCCCACAGCCGACAAGGTAGCGGCCAAAACAATGAAGCCGCTGCCGGTGATGCCCGCTGCGCCTTTAGAGGTCAGCAACAACACCGCCAACAGCGTGAGCTGTTGGAGCAGTGTCATGGGGGTGTCGGTGGCTTGCGCAATGAAAACAGCAGCCATGGTCAAGTAGATGGATGTGCCGTCCAAATTGAACGAGTAGCCGGTAGGAATGACCAAGCCCACTACAGACTTGCGTGCACCGGCTTTCTCTAATTTTTCCATCATGCGTGGCAAGACAGATTCAGACGACGAGGTGCCCAACACGATGAGCAACTCTTCTTTGATGTATTTCACAAACTTCCAAATGCTGAAGCCGTGTAATTTGCTGATGATGCCGAGCACCACAAACACAAATATCAAACACGTCAAATAGAACGCGCCCATCAACTTGCCCAGCGAGAACAACGAAGCCACGCCGTATTTGCCAATGGTGAACGCCATTGCGCCAAATGCGCCGATGGGCGCTACTTTCATGATGATGCCTACGATGTCAAACAACACGTGCGACATCTTTTCGATGAAGTCAAATACCATGGTGCCGCGGCCGCCGAACTTGTGCAGCGCAAAACCGAACAGCACAGAGAACAGCAACACTTGCAAGATTTCGCCTTTGGCAAACGCATCCACCACCGAGGATGGGATGATGTTCATCAAAAAGTCCACCGTGGTTTGCATCTTGCCGGGAGCGGTGAAGGCTGCAATGCTCTTGGTGTCAAGAGTCGCTGCGTCCACATTCATGCCCACGCCAGGCTGCACAAAGTTGACGATGACCAAGCCAATGATGAGTGCCAAGGTGCTGACGACTTCAAAGTACAGCAGCGCCAAACCGCCGGTTTTGCCCACCTTCTTCATGTCTTCCATGCCGGCGATGCCCACCACCACGGTACAGAAGATGATGGGCGCGATGATCATCTTGATGAGTTTGATGAAACCGTCGCCCAAAGGCTTCATGTCAGTGCCAACTTGTGGGTAGAAGTGGCCGAGCAAAACGCCTACGACCACGGCGAACAGCACCTGGGCGTAAAGCGATTTGTAAATGGGTTTTTTGGGGTGTGAGGTGGACATACGAAATTTCCAAGTATTAACCCCAGAAATTTACACCTCCATCACGCCTTTTGTCATGTGGGTTTCCACACGTTCGAGGGTTTACACCCCGCGTGCGCGGTCTTCTTTG
>CANGOY010000058.1 GCA_947455585.1 Comamonadaceae bacterium | reverse complement strand
TAACGAACTCCCTTCTGGAGTCCCAAGATGCATCTGAACGAACTCAAGGCACTGCACGTGTCTGAAGTGCTGAAACAAGCAGAAGAACTCGAAATCGAAAACACAGGCCGCATGCGCAAGCAAGAGCTTATGTTTGCCATCATCAAAAAGCGCGCGCGCGCTGGCGAACAAGTGTTTGCAGACGGCGTGCTCGAAATCTTGCCCGATGGCTTTGGCTTCTTGCGCAGCCCCGACACCAGCTACACCGCCTCGACAGACGACATCTACATCAGCCCCAGCCAAGTGCGCCGCTTCAACCTGCACACCGGCGACATGATTGAAGGCGAAGTGCGCATCCCCAAAGACGGCGAGCGCTACTTTGCACTGACCAAGCTCGACAAGGTCAATGACGACCTGCCTGAGAACAACAAACACAAGGTCATGTTTGAAAACTTGACCCCTCTGTTCCCTCGCGAACAGATGAAGCTTGAGCGCGACATCAAAGGTGAGGAAAACATCACCGGCCGCATCATCGACATCATTGCGCCCATCGGCAAAGGCCAGCGCGCCTTGGTTGTGGCTCCGCCCAAGAGCGGCAAGACCGTGATGATGCAGCACATCGCTCACGCGATTGCCGCCAACTACCCAGACGCCCACATGATGGTGTTGCTGGTGGACGAGCGCCCAGAAGAAGTGACTGAAATGCAGCGCTCGGTCAAAGCCGAAGTGATTGCCTCAACGTTTGACGAACCCGCCGCACGCCACGTACACGTGGCCGAAATGGTGATTGAACGCGCCAAGCGTTTGGTGGAACTGAAAAAAGATGTGGTCATCTTGCTCGACTCCATCACCCGCCTCGCCCGCGCTTACAACAACGTGGTGCCTTCATCGGGCAAAGTGTTGTCAGGTGGTGTAGATTCCAACGCCTTGCAACGCCCCAAGCGCTTCTTTGGCGCAGCCCGCAAAGTGGAAGAAGGCGGCTCACTCACCATCATTGCCACCGCGTTGATTGACACAGGTAGCCGCATGGACGAAGTGATTTTTGAAGAATTCAAAGGCACGGGCAACTGCGAAATTCACCTCGACCGCCGCTTGTACGAAAAGCGCGTGTTCCCAGCCATCCAACTCAACCGCAGCGGTACACGCCGCGAAGAGCTGCTGCTGCCACCCGAAATCTTGTCAAAGACCCGCATCCTGCGCCAGTTCATGTACAACATGGACGAAATCGAATCCATGGAAATGGTTCTGAAGAGCATGAAGGCAACCAAGTCCAACGTCGAGTTCTTCGACATGATGCGTCGCGGCGGTTAATCCGCGAATCAATTCGGGACCAAAAACTCCCGACTGATGCTCGCGCCAATTTCATTCACGCGGTCCAAGAACTGTGTGAGGTAGGCGTGCAGCCCATTGGCCAAAATTTCGTCAATGCGGCTGAACTCCATCTCAGCGCACAGCTTGCCTGCGCGGCGATAGCTTTCTAGCGAGCGGTCGTCTGACACCATCGAGATGTTGTTCACCACTTCATTCAAGCACGCATGCAGCGAGCGCGGCATGTCGGCGCGCAATATCAGCAACTCTGCCACGCGCTCGGGGTGAATCACATCGCGATAGACCTTACGGTAAATCTCAAAGCCAGACACGCTGCGCAAAATAGCGCTCCAGTGGTAGAAGTCGTGTTGCTCGGTTTTCTCACTGCCATCGGCAAAGAGGTCACCATGCACGGCGTGGAACTTCACATCCACCAAACGAGCCGTGTTGTCGGCGCGCTCAAGGAAGGTGCCCAAGCGCATGAAGTGCAAAGCTTCGTCCATAAGCATCGTGCCCACGGTCACGCCGCGTGAGAGGTGCGAACGGAACTTGACCCATTCAAAAAACTCACCGGGGTCGCTCTCTAGCAAACCACTCTTCAAAATGCGGTTGAGCTCCAGCCAAGTTTGGTTTTGTGTTTCCCACACTTCGGTGGTCAGGCTGCCGCGCACAGCGCGTGCGTTCTCACGCGCTGCGCGCAAGCACGAGATGATGGACGACGGGTTGCTTTCATCCTTCACCATGAACTCCATCACACGCAAGGGCGTGATGTCGCCATGGCGGGCTTGATAAGCGGGCAATAACTCGCTGATGGACAGCAAGCCTTCCCATCCCAAAAGCGTCACTTCTGCAGATTGCGGCAGCAGCGAAGTTTGGTAGTTCACGTCTAGCAAGCGTGCGGTGTTCTCGGCCCGCTCGGTATAGCGGGACATCCAAAACAGGTGGTCAGCGGTACGGCTCAGCATTGTTAAACCTCAAGAATCCATGTATCTTTGGTGCCGCCGCCTTGAGACGAGTTCACCACCAGTGAGCCTTCTTTCAGCGCCACGCGGGTCAAGCCGCCTGGCACCATTTGCACGGTCTTGCCGCTCAACACGAAGGGTCGCAAATCAATGTGGCGCGGTGCGATGCCGCTCTCCACATACGTGGGGCAGCTCGACAAGCTCAGGGTCGGTTGCGAGATGTAGCCATCGGGCTTGGCTAGCAACACTTGGCGGAACTCTTCAATCTCAGCCTTGGTCGCGGCAGGCCCAACCAACATGCCGTAGCCGCCCGCGCCGTGCACCTCCTTCACCACCAGCTTGTCCAAGTTGGCCAGCGTGTAGGCCAAGTCGTCTTTCTTGCGGCATTGGAACGTGGGCACGTTGTTCAAGATGGGCTTCTCGCCCAAATAGAACTCAATCATTTGCGGCACATAGGGGTAGATGGATTTGTCATCGGCAATGCCCGTGCCCACGGCGTTGCAAATGTTCACATGGCCTGCGCGGTACGCGTCCATCAAACCGGCGCAGCCGAGAGTCGAAGTTGAGCGGAACACGCTCGGGTCTAAATAGTCGTCATCCACACGGCGGTAAATCACATCCACGCGTTTGGGCCCGCGTGTGGTGCGCATGTAAACGAAGCTGTCTTTCACAAACAGGTCTTGGCCTTCGACCAACTCCACACCCATTTGTTGCGCCAAGAAGGCGTGTTCAAAGTAGGCGCTGTTGTACATGCCAGGTGTCAGCACCACCACGGTGGGGTCGTCGGTGGTGGACGGGCTGCTGGCACGCAAAGTCTCTAGCAACAAGTCGGGGTAATGCGCCACAGGGGCCACGCGGTGTTGGCTGAACAACTCGGGAAAGAGTCGCATCATCATCTTGCGGTCTTCCAGCATGTAGCTTACGCCGCTGGGCACGCGCAAGTTGTCTTCCAACACGTAGTACTCGCCATTGCCTTGGGCATCGGGCGCACGCACGATGTCGATGCCGCTGATTTGTGAATACACCTTGTGCGGCACATCGACCCAACGCATCTCGGGGCGGTACTGCGCGTTGTTCAAAATCTGCTCACTCGGAATGATGCCGGCTTTGAGAATGCCTTGCTCGTGATACACGTCGTGAATGAACATGTTGAGTGCATTCACGCGTTGCACCAAGCCCTTTTGCATGCTTGTCCACTCGTGGGCAGGAATGATGCGGGGAATCAAATCGAACGGAATGAGGCGCTCGGTGCCTGCCCCGTCTTCGTCTTTGTCGCCGTACACCGCGAAGGTGATACCGACGCGACGAAAAATCATCTCGGCTTCTTCGCGCCTGTCGCGCATGGTCTGTGGGTCTTGGCGTTTGAGCCAATCCAAGTAGTTCCGGTAGTGGGGGCGCACCGCGCTATCCACAAACGGCAGCTGGGCATACATCTCATCAAACTTGTGCATCTTGGGAACTCCTGGCATTTCTTACGCAAATTGAGTGCCAACCCTCAGAATACGTCTTGCCAGTATCGTTGTCTTTGATTTCGCTCACATTGCACCAACTTGGGTTGCTCGCTGCGTCATGTTGATGCACCACAACGAGGCGTCTGCACCACAAGCACCCCTAAATCGCTGTAACGCCGCAAAACATCAGGCCTTGGATGGCCAAAGCGATTGCGGTAGCCGGCTTGAACGATGGCGAAGCTGGGATTAACCGCTTCTAAAAAAGCTTGCGTGGACGACGTGGTACTGCCGTGATGCGGGACCAGCAGCCAATCGGCTTGCAGAGCTTGGCCGCTTTGCAATAGGTTTTGCTCTTGTGCGGCCTCGATATCGCCTGCGAGCAACGCAGACGTGTCGTGCGCCGTCACGCGCAACACACAACTGAGCGCATTGGGTTTGAGCTTGCGTTCGTAGTCCGCAGCACTCGGGTGCAGCACCTCAAAACGCACACCATCCCACACCCACGACTGCCCGCGTTCGCAGCGTTGCATCGCACCTAGTTGTCGCAGCGGGTGTTCAGTCGCAATCGACGTCAACACATCCGCCTACGGCTGCATGGCCATCACTGCAGGTGCACCACCGCTGTGGTCGCTGTCTTGGTGGCTGATAACGATGCGGTCTAGCCGCTCGCCCCACGCACGCAGCAGCGGCACAAGCACGCGTTGACCTGCATCGGTCTCGGCCGAGTAAGGCGGCCCTGTGTCGTACAGCAAGCTATGCGTGGCGGTTCGTACCAACACCGCATGGCCCTGCCCCATGTCGGCCCCCACCAGTTCAAACGTGCCGTGTGCAGGGCGTGGTGTTTGCCAGCTGAGCACAGGCAACACCAAGGCCACGCCAAACCAACGCAGCCACATGGACACGCGCATGGCCCACACACCCATGCCCACCAACGCGGCAGCTCCCGCCCACAAAGGCGCAGCAGGTGCAGACCACTGCGCCCACGACACACCCGCGCACACTTTGAGAAGGCACACCAGCAACTGCAAAGCCTCTGCCGCCACACTCCACGCGAATGGCAACACCAGCCCAAACAAACACAGCGGCGTGACCACCAAGGTCACCCTCGGCACAGCTAACAGGTTGGCGAACAAACCAACGACAGACACTTGGTGGAACAACAGCAAAGTGAGCGGAGCCAAACACACACTCATCAGTCATTGCTCGCGCCACATACGTTGAGCGGAGACCCATGTAGAAGTAGCGATGCGGCCTAACCTTTTGCCGTCAGTTTCACCGCTTTGACTACTTTGACTGCTGCGCTCCGTCGGCACTTCAAACACGTTCAAAGCATCCGAATGCGCAGCCGCTTCAAGCGGCGCATGAGAGCCAGAGGCAAACAACACACCCACCGCTACAAAGCTCAACCAAAAGCCCGCTTGCATCAGCGCCCACGGGTCTAGCGCCAGCACCACCGCGCACACGGTCAGCCACAACTGCATCAAGGGCCAACGCAAACCATACACACGCAGCAGCGTGACCACGCCCAGCATCCACACCGTGCGCTGCGCTGGCACACCCCAGCCGGTGAACACCGCATACGCCAGCGCCACCATTGCGGCACATGCACTGGCGGCAATGGGTGCGGGCAGCCACAAGCTCCAAGGCTTACGGGCCGACCACACATCACTGCGCCGCCACAGCCAGCCCACACACATTGCAGCCAGCCACGCGAGGCCCGTGATGTGCAAGCCTGAAATCGCCATGAGGTGCGCCACACCCGTGGCACGAAACACATCCCAATCCGCCCGCTCAATCGCCGCTTGATCGCCCACCAACAAGGCCGCCACAATGCCGGCCATGGCGCGGTCGGCCACGCGTGCATCAATGGCGCTGCGCACGCGCTGACGCAGCCGCTCCACCGGATGCGCCCATGTGCTGCCTAGCCATTGCGGCGGGGCGTCTTTGGCCCCGTTTCGCACATAGCCCTTAGCTTGCATGCCCTGCTCCCACAGCCACAGCTCGTAGTCAAACCCATGTGGGTTGATGTGGCCGTGTGGGGCTTTGAGGCGCACGGCCAGTTGCCAACGGTCGCCGGGACGCAAGTCTGCGGGCGGGGCTTGCACCTTGTCATCGTTGCCATTCAATCGGTTGCCATACCAACCCAGCAGTAATTGCGGCGGCAACTCCACCAATGTGCCGTCACTCTCACGCGCAGACTCCACCTCAAACCGAAAGCGCGCACTGTCCTCGGTACGCTGCGGCAAATTGGCCACGATGCCCAGCACCTGCAAAGTGCGGCCTTCGAGCGCAGGGTTTAAAGCGGTTTGCACATAGTGACTGGCCCTTGCACCAGCTTGGGCAAAAGCCAACACAGCCGATAACACGGCCGCCAATGCAAAACCAACAGCGGCTTGCACGCCTGCGCCAGTCGACGCACGCGAGAGCAAAACTGTGGCACTGCGAACCCATGCGAAGCGCGAAACATCGATGCGCGTTGCGATGTATAACGACATCAGCGCAACCGCCGCTAAGCCCCAATACACCTCACCCGCCCACAACTGCGCTTGCTGCAACTGCAAAGCCGTGCCCGCAATCCAGCCCAAAGCCAAAGGTGTGATGACAGAAAACATAGCCGCATGTTCGGCGCAACACAGCGGCGCGTGGGCGATGCCCACTCACAAGTTAAAAAGCCCCAACCGTTCGGCAGGGGCTTGATGCATCCAAGGGGTTGTGGATTGGGACTTAGCCCGAAGCAGCTTTAGAGCCGCCGCACACTTCTTTCTTCAAAGCGGCTAGATAGGTGTTAGGGCGAATCGGGTATTCGCGTGGGCGCCATTCGTGCACATCGTCCGACGAGACTTCTTTGCCCTTGCCCATTTGCTTGTCAAAGTAGCTCACCGACAGGCGCACCACGGTGTCGTTCTTGCAGTACATGCGCACGCGCAACATCATTGACTTGTAGTTTTCGCCAGTTGGCGTTTTTTCACCCTTGGGCAAATCGGTCAGCACCCATGCGTAGCGCGACACGTGCACGGGCATGACCGCTTCTTTGTCAAAGTAATACGTGGCTTCATCTTCCTTCACCAACTCGCTCCATTCAGCCGACGCAGGCGCAGCCCAAGCCAGCAAGCTGGTAAGCACGAAAGCAACAACAGAAAAATGGCGTGAACGCATGGTGGGACTCAAAGATAAAACTGACTTGCCTAGGGTATCGGCGGGGCCGCAGAAAACTTGAGCAAAAAAGCGCACCTCTTTGGCGCACAAGGCTTGGCGCGTGTCTTGCTAGGATGAATGCATGTCTATCCATGCCGCACTCCACCACGTCACCCAATATAGCTACGACCGACTGGTTGAGTTAGGCCCACAGGTCATTCGTCTGCGCCCTGCCCCGCACTGCCGCAGCAACGTCATTTCTTACTCGCTCAAGGTCGAGCCCGAGCACTTCATCAACTGGCAGCAAGACCCCTTTGCCAACTATCAAGCCCGCTTGGTGTTTCACGAGAAGACGACAGAGTTCAAAGTCACGGTGGACTTGGTGGTGGAGATGGCGGTGTACAACCCGTTCGACTTCTTCCTCGAACCACACGCCGAAAAGTTCCCCTTTGCCTACGGCGTCACCTCGGCCCAAGAGCTGGCCCCCTACTTGGTGACCAACCGCTTCACGCCCAACTTCAAGCACTACTTCCACAGCATCGACTTCAAAGCCTTGAAGCGCGCGCCCATTCGCACCATCGACTTTCTGGTGGAAATCAACCGCAAGCTGCACGAAGACATTGCGTACACCATCCGCATGGAGCCAGGCGTGCAGACGCCCGAAGAAACGCTGACCCTGCGCAGCGGCTCGTGCCGCGACACCGCATGGTTGCTGGTCAACTTGCTGCGCCACTGCGGTTTGGCGGCTCGCTTTGCGTCTGGCTATTTGATTCAACTCGCCCCCGATGTGAAGTCGCTCGACGGCCCCAGCGGCACCGAGGTTGACTTCACCGACCTGCACGCTTGGTGCGAGGTGTACCTGCCCGGCGCGGGCTGGATTGGCCTAGACCCGACCTCTGGCCTGTTGGCTGGCGAAGGCCACATTCCGCTGGCTTGCACACCGCAGCCATCCAGCGCTGCACCGATTGAAGGCTTGGTGGACGAAGCCGAGGTGGAGTTTGGCCACGAGATGGTCGTGACCCGCGTGCTTGAATCACCCCGCGTGACCAAGCCCTACACCGAAGACCAATGGACAGAAGTGCTGGCCTTGGGCGACGAGGTGGACCGCCGTTTGGTCGAAGGCGATGTGCGATTGACCATGGGTGGCGAGCCCACCTTCGTCACGGTGCACGACCGCGACGCACCAGAATGGAACACCGATGCACTAGGACCGACCAAACGCGGCTTTGCCACCGAATTGGTGCACAAGCTGCGTGCCGAATATGGCGATGGCGGCTTCTTGCATTTCGGCCAAGGCAAGTGGTACCCAGGCGAACAGTTGCCGCGCTGGGCGCTGGGCATTTACTGGCGAACCGACGGCCACCCTTGCTGGCACAACCCCGATTTATTTGCCGACGAACGCGTGCCCAGCCAATACACCACCGAAGACGCACAACGCTTCACGCAAACCCTTGCGCACAAGCTGGGGCTGGACGACCAATACATCACCCCCGGCTATGAAGACACGTGGTACTACCTGTGGCGCGAGCGCCGCTTGCCCGTGAACGTGGACCCGTTTGATGCCAAGCTCGACGACGAGATGGAACGCGTGCGCCTGCGCCGCGTGTTTGGCCAAGGCCTAGACAAAACCGTGGGCTATGTGTTGCCCCTCAAAGCTGGTGAAGCCAAAGGCGACCCACGCTGGACCACCGGCCCTTGGTTCTTGCGTGACGAACGCATGTACCTCGTGCCCGGCGACTCGCCCATGGGTCTGCGCTTGCCACTCGACTCACTGCCGTGGGTCAGCCAAGCCGACTACCCCTACGCGATTGAGCAAGACCACTTTGCCGAGCGCAAGCCCCTGCCCCACGCAGCGGCTTTGCGTGCTCAATACTCGCACCATGCGCGCCACACGCACTTCGACCACAACATTGGCCATCACATCAACACGCATGTGGCGGGTGGTGGCTTGGCCCAAGGCGGCACGGTCGGTCTGCAAACGGGCATGGGCCAAGACGGCTTTGTGCCGGGCACGCCCCACCCAGTGCCCGCCAAAGACCAATCGGCGCATTGGATTACCCGCACCGCCATTTGCGTAGAAGTGCGCGACCCATCGCGCGCCAACGGCCCTGCCGTTGAATTGAAGGCGATGGAGAACCCACAAGGTTTGATTTACGTCTTCATGCCGCCACTCGGCGACTTGGAAGACTACCTAGAACTGCTCAGCGCGATTGAAGCCACCGCCGAAGAACTGGGCGTGCGCATTGTGTTGGAAGGCTATCCACCTCCACGTGATGTGCGTCTGAAAGTGCTGCAAGTCACCCCCGACCCGGGTGTGATTGAGGTGAACATTCACCCCGCGCACAACTGGCTGGAAATCGTGGACCACACCGAGTTCTTGTACAAGGCCGCGTTTGAGTCACGCTTGTCTGCCGAAAAGTTCATGACCGACGGTCGCCACACCGGCACGGGCGGTGGCAACCACATCGTCATGGGCGGAGCGACGCCTGCAGATAGCCCGTTCTTGCGCAAGCCTGAACTACTGGCCTCGCTCATCTTGTACTGGCACAACCACCCCAGCTTGAGCTATTTGTTCAGCGGCATGTTCATTGGCCCCACCAGCCAAGCACCGCGTGTGGATGAAGCGCGCAACGACCAAATTTACGAACTCGAAATTGCGCTTGCCGAAATCCAAAAGAACCGTGAAAAATTTGGCGACGACATGCCGC
>CANGOY010000057.1 GCA_947455585.1 Comamonadaceae bacterium | reverse complement strand
AGCACACGGGTTTTGACCGGGTCAAGGTCAAAGGTCAAGTCAACGGTGTCGATCCAAAACGCGGGCGCGGTGTAGTCGGCGCGTTGGGTCAAGGTGGCAGAGCCTTCACGAAGCATGGTATTTTCCTAAGGTAGGCGCAAAACGGTGTGTTTACACACCTTGTTTGAGCGAGGCTTCGATGAACGCATCGAGGTCGCCGTCCAGCACTTTTTGGGTGTTGGAGATTTCAACGTTGGTGCGCAGGTCTTTGATGCGGCTTTGGTCCAGCACATAGCTGCGAATTTGGTGCCCCCAACCCACATCGGTCTTGGTGTCTTCGAGCTTTTGCTGCGCTTCTTGGCGCTTGCGCATTTCAAAGTCATACACACGCGAGCGCAAGCGTTTCCAGGCCACGTCGTTGTTGCTGTGCTGGCTGCGCCCGTCTTGACATTGCACCACGATGCCGGTGGGGATGTGGGTCAAACGCACAGCAGAGTCGGTCTTGTTGATGTGCTGACCACCCGCGCCAGAGGCACGGTAGGTGTCGGTGCGCACGTCGGATGGGTTGATGTCGATTTCGATCGAATCGTCAATCTCGGGATATACGAACACCGAAGCAAATGAGGTGTGGCGGCCGCCCGAGCTGTCAAACGGCGACTTGCGCACCAAGCGGTGCACGCCAGTTTCGGTGCGCAATAAACCAAACGCGTATTCGCCTTCAATCTTGATGGTCGCGCCTTTGATGCCGGCCACGTCGCCTGCAGATTCGTCTTCTACGGTGGTTTTGAAGCCTTTGCGTTCGGCGTACTTGAGGTACTGGCGCAGCAGCATGCTGGCCCAGTCGCAGGCTTCGGTGCCGCCAGCGCCGGCTTGGATGTCGAGAAAGCAATTGAGCGGATCCGCTTCGTTGCTGAACATGCGGCGGAATTCGAGCTCTTCGATGGTTTTGACCAAGCCTTGGGTGTCGGTCTCAATGGTCACCAAGCCGTCTTCGTCGTTGTCGGCCTTGCTCATTTCAAACAACTCAGTGTTGTCTTCTAGCTCTTGCGTGAGGCGAGTGAGGGTGACGACCACGCCGTCGAGGGCTTTCTTTTCACGACCCAGCTCTTGGGCTTTTTTGGGGTCGTTCCAAATGGTGGGGTCTTCTAGCGACGCGTTGACGGTGCGCAGGCGTTCAGATTTGGCATCGTAGTCAAAGATACCTCCGGAGATCTACCGTGCGCACGCTCAGGTCGGCGAGGGTAGATCCAATGAGGTTGATGCGTTCTGCTTCCATGATGCGGTCTTCTTTATGTGTCTGGGGGAAACCGCAGATTTTCTCACGTTCAGACCGGTGCTCAGAAGCTGTGGCCGTAAGCGAACAAAAGCCCCGCATTGCCCAGTACAAAGACCTGTGCCGAGTCTTTGGGCGTGAAGGCGTAGCCCAAGGAAGGGATGATGGCAGGGGCAATGCCCGTTTGGTTGAGCGGAATTTTGTCTTTGTATGCACCGCGGTAGCCGTAAATCAAGCCAGCCGACAGTTTGCTGAACAGTTTGGGGTTACCCAAAACGCCGTCCCATTGCTGGCCGACGTACACATAGGTGGTTTCTTGGCCGAAGGAGTTGGTGAACAAGGCCATGCCGCAAAAGCGCCCGCCTGAGACATGGCTGTCCATGGCCACCAACTTCACTGGGCGGTGTTCTGCGCTGTAGTGCCAGTGGTAGGTGTAGGGGGAGAGCGTGAGGTCCCACTTTTTGGTGGGCGCTTTGCCGCCGTCGACGGCCAGGCTGTCGGGGCAGGGTTGCCAGTCATTCAAGCCGTTGTCGCCCGCATGCGCGACGCCGAGGCCCACCGTGCAGGTGATGACGAGGGTGGCTAAGGCGGTGCGAAGTTTTGTGGGGAAGGCCATGGCTGTTGTATTCAAGATTAAGCGTTGAATTTTACTGGGTCATATGACAGATTGAAGACTTAAGAACTCTTCTATCCGTCGAGCCAGTTGTTCTGGCTGGTCGTGGTGCAGCATGTGGCCCGCGTCTTCAATGACCGCATGGGTGATGTGGGGCACGGCCGCAGTGCGCTGCATGAACTCGGCCAAGGTGTAGCTGTCTTTCCACCACTGGCTCATGCTGTCGGTGCTGGCCACCACGCACAGGGTGGGGGCAGTGATGCGTTCGTAAATGGCTTGGGTTTCGTCTGTTTTGAACAGTTGGGCGTTGACCACTTTGTGCGCTGCATGGCCCAAGATGCGCCACTCGCCTTGGTCGTTGGCGCGCGCCCAGTGTTGGGCTAGCCAATGGGCTTTGTCTGAGCCCAAGCGTGGGTTGGTTTTGATGAGGCGCTGCGCCACGGCCTCTTGGCTGGGGTAGGGCTTGAGGTCCATTTCACCGCGCTGCAAGGCTTTGAGCTCGTCCATCCACTTGGCCAAGCGGCCTGGGGCTTGGGCCGGGCGGGTGGCGGGCATGCCAAAGCCTTCGAGGTTGATGAGTTTGTGGATGCGCTCGGGGCGAATGCCCGCATACATGGTGGCCACATGGCCGCCCATGCTGTGGCCTAGTAGGTTGATTTGCTTTTCGCCAACGTAATGGTCTAACAGCTGGTCGAGATCGGCCAAGTAGTCGGGGAAAAAGAAATTGTCTGTGTCGGGCGTTTCGGTCAGACCAAAGCCGCGCCAGTCGGGGGCGATGACCCAATGGTCGTCTTTCAAAGCATCGATGACGAACTGAAACGAGGCCGCCACATCCATCCAACCATGCACCATGACCAATGGCGTTTTGTCTGGCGAGGGCGTGCCCCATTGCAAGACGTGGTAACTCAGGTGACGGATTGGGACAAACTCGCTGCGCGAAGGCTTTTGGATTGGGTACATTGTTCGAATCATAAGGACACGAGACATGGCAAAAGCTTCTGCGAACCCGACTTCACACGACTTTTACCAAGCCATGCAGCAAGGCTTTGGTTGGGCAGTGCCCGAGCACTTCAACATGGCCGAGGTGTGCAGCCGCCGTTGGGCTGCGCAGGCAGATGCCTCGGCACGCGTGGCCATCGTTGAACACGCGCCTGCTGATGCCAATGGGCATGCCGTTGCGCCACGCATCTACAGCTATGCGCAGTTGCAGCAAGCCGCTGATGCGCTCAGCCATGTGCTGACAGACCTAGGCGTGCAGCGCGGCGACCGCGTGGCCATCGTGCTGCCGCAGCGCTTTGAAACCGCGGTGGCCTATATGGCTGTGATGCAAATGGGTGCGGTGGCTATGCCGCTCTCGCTGTTGTTTGGGCCCGAAGCTTTGGAATACCGTTTGCAAGACAGCGAGGCCGTGGTGGCCATCGTGGATGCAACGTCTGTCAGCAACGTGCTGGCCGTGCGCACCCAATGCCCCGCGCTGCGCGATGTGGTGGGCGTGGACCTGAGCAACGCCGCCGACATGCTGCTGGTGGATGTGGATTACACCAGCGCCATTGCCGCGCAGCAACGCGCCTTCACCGCGGTGCAAACCAAGGCGGACGAGGGCGCGGTGTTGATTTACACCAGCGGCACCACCGGTCCACCCAAAGGTGCGTTGATTCCGCACCGTGCTTTGATTGGCAACTTGACGGGGTTTGTGTGCAGCCAAAACTGGTTTGGGTTTTCAACGGTGGCGGCCCCTTCAACGTCCGCTACTGCGCCAAGCGCTTCGTCTTTAAAGTCGCAACACTTACCCACTGGCAGCTCTGCCGTGTTTTGGTCCCCCGCAGATTGGGCGTGGACGGGCGGTTTGATGGATGCCTTATTGCCCACGCTGTACTTTGGCCGCCCCATCGTGGCGTGGAACGGGCGCTTTAGCCCTGAACTTGCTTTCACCCTCATGCAACAGCATGGCGTCACGCACACGTTTTTGTTTCCTACCGCGCTCAAAGCCATGATGAAGGCTTACCCCCAAGCGAGCCAGCAATTCAAACTTAAGCTGCAATCCATCATGAGCGCAGGCGAAGCCGTGGGCGATGCGGTGTTTGGCTACTGCCAAACGCAAATGGGCGTGACGGTGAATGAGATGTTTGGCCAAACTGAAATCAACTACATCGTGGGCAACTGCGCGATGGAGTGGGGTACCCAAGGTGAAAGCGTAGAAGTGCATCGCACGAATGTGGGCTGGCCCGCCAAACCCGGCAGCATGGGCAAGGGCTACCCCGGCCACCGTGTGGCGGTGATTGATGACGAAGGCCATGAGTGCCCCACAGGCGTGCCCGGCGATGTGGCGCTGAACCGCTACAACCAACATGACCAGCCTGACCCGATTTTCTTTTTAGGCTATTGGAAAAACGAGAAATCCACGTTCAACAAATACACCGGTGACTGGTGCCGCACGGGCGATATGGCCGTGCGCGATGAAGACGGCTACCTCTGGTACCAAGGCCGCGCCGACGATGTGTTCAAAGCCGCAGGCTACCGCATCGGCCCTAGTGAGATTGAAAACTGCTTGGTCAAACACCCAGCGGTGGCCAACGCAGCGGTGGTGCCCAAGCCCGATGCTGAGCGCGGGGCTTTGGTGAAAGCTTATGTGGTGCTGGCCCTAGGTCATGAAGCCAGCGACGCGCTGGTGGCTGACTTGCAACTGCATGTGCGCGGCAAGCTCGCGCCCTATGAGTACCCCAAAGAGATTGAGTTCATCCGTGAGTTGCCCATGACCACCACGGGCAAGGTGCAGCGACGCGTGTTGCGCTTGCAAGAAGAAGAGCGCGCCAAGGCGAAATAACGCAAATACGCCAAGCCAAAGAAGGCGTCCGGCAGGCTTTAGACTTGTCGGGTTTTTCATCTATCTCCTTCCTCGGAGTGCATCCATGACTTTTTCTCTCGTTCAGCTGGGTACCAGCGATTTGCACGTCACGCCCATTTGTTTGGGCACGATGACTTTTGGCGAGCAAGTGAATGAAGCTGATTCACACGCCATCCTTGACCACTCGCTGGCGCGTGGCGTGAACTTCATCGACACCGCCGAGATGTATTCGGTGCCGCCTAAAGCTGAGACCTGTGGCCACACTGAAACCATCATCGGCAATTGGTTTGCCAAGAACCCAGGCGCACGTCAAAAGCTGGTCGTGGCCACAAAAGTGGCAGGCCCATCCCGCGGCATGCCTTGGATTCGCGACCACATGGGTTTGACCGTGAAAGATTTCGTCACCTCGTGCGAAGGCAGCTTGCGCCGCTTGCAAACCGATGTGATTGACCTCTACCAAATTCACTGGCCCGAGCGCCATGTGCCTGCGTTTGGTGGTGTGTATTACGACCCCAAAAAAGAAACGTCTGAGACGTCCATTCACGCCCAGCTCGAAGCGCTGGCGCAGTTGGTCAAAGCTGGCAAGGTGCGCCACGTGGGCTTGTCCAACGAAACACCGTATGGCGTGCACGAGTTTGTGCGCTTGGCCGAGCAGCACGGTTTGCCACGCGTGGCCACCACGCAAAACCCGTATTGCCTCATCAACCGCACGTATGAAAACGGGTTGGATGAAACCTGCCACCGCTTGAATGTGTCACTGTTGGCTTATTCGCCTTTGGGCTTTGGCTTGCTGACGGGCAAGTACGACGCCAGTGGCATCACGGGCCCCGACGCACCCAAAGGCGCGCGTATTTCTGACTATGAAAGCGTGCGTAAGCAACGCTGGGGTCGCCCCGATGCTTTGGTGGCCGCACGCCGCTACAACGCACTCGCACTCGAAAACGGCATGACGCCTACGCAAATGGCGCTCGCGTTTTGTTACACCAAATGGCAAGTGGCGAGCACCATCATTGGTGTGACTTCGCTCGCGCAACTCGATGCCGATTTGGACGCCTGGGGCACGGCCCTGTCGCCCGAAGTGCTGGCGGCGATTGATGCGATTCGTTGGGAACTGCGCGACCCTGCGCAATAAAAAAGGATAGACAGATGTTTGAAGGTTCTTCAGTGGTGGTGTTGCTCACCGTGGGCGCATATTTGATTGGCTCTTTGTCCTTCGCGGTCATCGTGAGCCGCATGATGGGGTTGGACGACCCCCGCACCTACGGCAGCCAAAACCCAGGCGCCACCAACGTGCTGCGCTCGGGCAACAAACAAGCGGCCATCGCCACTTTGTTGTTTGACGCACTCAAGGGCTACTTTCCTGTGTTGTTGGTCAAACTGTTTGGCCCCGCCTTTGGTTTGGACGACCGTGCCGTGGCCTTGGTGGCCATCTCGGCGTTCATTGGCCATTTGTGGCCGGTGTTCTTTGCGTTCAAAGGCGGCAAGGGCGTGGCCACAGCGGCTGGCATTTTGTTCGGCGTGGAGCCCTTGCTAGGTGCTGCCGTGATGGGCACTTGGTTGCTGATGGCCGTGGTGTTTCGCTACTCGTCGCTGGCGGCTTTGTCAGCTTCGTTGTTGGCCCCAGCCTACTATTTGATGGGCCATCAAATCGTTTGGCAAATGAGCGACGCCGAGTTGATGGCTGTGATGGTGATGAGCGCCTTGCTGCTCATGCGCCACAAAGACAACATTGCACGCTTGGTGTCTGGCCAAGAGACGAAGATTGGGGCCAAGAAAGAGGCCCCTGCTGACGCTGCTTAGTCGCGGAAGTTGTTGAACGACAAAGGTAAGTCGGTCATGTCTTTGCGAATCAAGGCCATGGCGGCTTGCAAGTCGTCACGCTTGGTGCCGCTCACGCGCACGGCATCGCCTTGAATAGCAGCTTGCACTTTGATTTTGCTGTCTTTGAGCAAGCGTTGAATTTTCTTTGACACTTCGGTTTCGATGCCGTTGCGGATTTTGATGACTTGCTTGACCTTGTCGCCGCCGATTTTTTGCACGTCGCCTTTGTCGAGGAAACGCACATCGACTTCGCGCTTGGTCAGTTTGTTGCGCAACACGTCTTCGACTTGCACTAGTTGAAAGTCGGCGTCGCCAAACATGGTGATTTCTTTGTCCTTGAGTTCAACGGCGGCAGACGTGCCTTTGAAGTCAAAACGGGTGACGATTTCTTTGGCCGTGTTTTCAACGGCGTTTTTCACTTCAGCCAAATTGGGTTCGAGTACGGTGTCAAAAGAAGGCATAGCGATGGGCTTTCAAATTCAGAATGAGACAATCGCCCTATGTTAGTGGAACCCAACACCCCCCTTCAAGCGCACAACACCTTTGGCATTTCAGCCAAGGCCCTGCAACTGGTGCGCGTGCACACCGAAGCCGATGTGCAGGCCGTGCTGGCTGACGAGGCCTTGCGTGATGCACTCAAGTTTGTGCTGGGTGGCGGCAGCAACATTGTGCTGACCGGCGATGTGAAGCCCTTGGTGCTGAAGGTGGAAATCAAAGGCATGCGCTTAGTCGAAGAGACCGACAAGGCCTGGGTGGTCGAGGCCGCCGCAGGCGAAAGTTGGCACGATTTGGTGGCTTGGACCTTGGATAACGGCTGGCCCGGCCTTGAAAACATGGCCCTCATTCCCGGCAGCGTGGGCGCGTCGCCCGTGCAAAACATTGGCGCGTATGGCGTGGAGCTGCAAGACCGCTTCCACTCGCTGGACGCGATTGACCTGACCACAGGCCAAGCCTTCAGCCTTGATGCCGCGCAATGTGCGTTTGGCTACCGCGACTCAGTGTTCAAACACGAAAGCAGCGGTCCGAATGGATTGGGTTTGGCGGGTAAGGCCATCATTACCCGCGTGAGGTTCTTGTTGCGCAAAGATTGGAAGCCCGTGCTGGGCTACCTCGACCTCGAACGCAAAATGGCCGAGACTGGTATCAGCAATCCCTCAGCAAAACAAATTTTTGACTGGGTCTGCACCATACGCAAAGTCAAGTTGCCAGACCCTGCGGTTATTGGCAACGCCGGCAGTTTCTTCAAAAACCCCACCGTCACCCAAGACCAGTGCGACGACATCATCGCGCGCGAGCCCAAAGTGGTGCACTACCTGCTAGACGATGGCCGCATCAAACTAGCAGCTGGCTGGCTGATTGACGCCTGCGGCTGGAAAGGTAAAACCGTGGGCAATGCGGGCGTGTACGAAAAACAAGCCTTGGTGTTGGTCAACGTGGGTGGCAAAGAACACCCCTGCACGGGCGGCGAGGTCATGACTTTGGCCAAGGCAATTCAAACCAGCGTGTACGAGCGGTTTGGCATTCGCTTGGAGCCTGAGCCGGTGGTGGTGTGAGGTTCAAGCCTCTGGCGTCCCTGTGTCTAAGCCGCCTTCAATGAGCTGACGCCTCGCATCTTGCGCGAGCGCTTGGTATTTCTTTTTGAAGACTTGCAAATTTTCTTGTTCGAGTTCTTCCAAATCTAGCAAGGCGTTGTGCGCACCTTGGGTGGCGCGTATGAGTTCATCGAGCTTGAGTTGGATGGCTTCGGTGTCTCGGTTTTGCGTGTTTTGAATCAAAAACACCATCAAGAACGTGACGATGGTGGTGCCGGTGTTGATGACCAATTGCCACGTATCGCTGAAGTCAAACAATGGACCTGTGATGAGCCAAACGCCAATGACGCCAACGGCAAGCGCAAACACAAATGAGCGGCCAGTTGTGCGCGCTGTTTGTTTGGCGAAGCGTGCGTACCAATTTGAGTTTTTCATGGCGACCTCTGTGCAATGCTGAGGCTGACATCATCCTCCAAGTAAAAAAGCGACCATGAAGGTCGCTTTTTTACTTGGGCAAAGAAGGCTTTACTTCTTAGAGCCGCCTTCCAACTTAATCATGTCCGCACCTTCGCCCAACGACAGCAAGCCTGTGTGTGCGTAGATGCCCAGCTTGGCGCGTGTGTCCACGATGTCCAAGTTGCGCATGGTCAGTTGGCCAATGCGGTCGAGTGGGCTGAACGGGGCGTCTTCCACCTTCTCCATGCTCAAACGCTCGGGGGCGTAGGTGAGGTTGGGGCTTTCGGTGTTCAAGATGCTGTAGTCGTTGCCACGGCGCAGCTCGAGCGTCACAGTACCAGTCACGGCGCGTGCCACCCAGCGTTGGGCGGTTTCGCGCAACATGATGGACTGTGGGTCGAACCAGCGGCCTTGGTACAACAAGCGGCCCAAGCGCAGGCCGTTGATGCGGTATTGCTCGATGGTGTCTTCGTTGTGAATGCCAGTGACCAAGCGCTCGTAAGCGATGTGCAACAGCGCCATGCCTGGGGCTTCGTAGATGCCACGGCTCTTGGCTTCGATGATGCGGTTCTCAATCTGGTCGCTCATGCCCAAACCGTGGCGGCCACCGATTTCGTTGGCTTTTAAGAACAGCTCAACGGGGTCGGCGTATTCCACACCGTTCAAGGCGACGGGTTGGCCTTCTTCAAAACGGATGCTGATTTCTTCGGCTTTGACCACGCAGTCGTCACGCCAGAAGGGCACGCCCATGATGGGGTTCACGATTTTCATGCCGCTTGAGAGGCTTTCTAAATCTTTGGCTTCGTGGGTGGCGCCCAGCATGTTGCTGTCAGTGCTGTAAGCCTTTTCGGCGCTCATCTTGTAGCCAAAACCGTTGGTCGTCATGAAGGCGCTCATTTCAGCGCGGCCACCGAGTTCGTCGATGAACAGTTGGTCCAGCCAAGGCTTGTAAATTTTCAAGCTCGGGTTGGTCAACAAACCGTAGCGGTAGAAGCGCTCGATGTCGTTGCCTTTAAAGGTGCTGCCATCGCCCCAGATGTTGACGTCGTCTTCTTTCATCGCAGCTACGAGCATGGTGCCGGTGACGGCACGGCCCAAAGGCGTTGTGT
>CANGOY010000056.1 GCA_947455585.1 Comamonadaceae bacterium | reverse complement strand
TGCCTTATGTGTTTGTCGACAAGCCCGGTATGTTGGCCATTCAAACCCGTGTGGGTGAGAAGTCACCTGTTGAGGTGAGCGCCGAAATCTTGGCCACCTTGCGCTTCCGTGCGGAAGATACCTTCAACGACGATTTGTATGGTGCGGTCATCACCGTGCCCGCGTACTTTGACGATGCCCAACGCCAAGCCACCAAAGATGCCGCGCAACTTGCCGGCATCAACGTGCTGCGCCTCATCAACGAACCTACGGCTGCTGCAATTGCCTATGGCTTAGACCAAGCCAGCGAAGGTGTGTACGCCGTGTATGACCTTGGCGGCGGCACGTTTGACATCTCTGTGCTGCGTTTGACACGCGGCGTGTTTGAAGTGTTGGCCACCGGCGGCGATTCCGCTTTGGGCGGCGACGATTACGACCGCGCTTTGGTCGATTGGGTGCAAGCCCAAACCGGCTGCGTCATTGCCACGCCCGCTGACAAATCGAATGTGTTGGTGGCAGCGCGTGCTTGCAAAGAAGCTTTGTCCGCGGCTGATAGCGCCACGTTTGAAGTGGCCTTGTCGAGCGGCGCATTGAGCCACACCGTCACACGCACCGAGTTTGAAGCTGCCACTGCCGCTTTGACTCAACGCACCTTGTCTGCCGTACGCAAAGCTTTGCGCGATGCCAAGCTCAGCAAAGACGATATTCAAGGCGTGGTCATGGTGGGCGGCTCCACCCGCATGCCGCAAGTACAACAAGCCGTGGCCGACCTGTTGGGTTGCGCACCTTTGAACAACCTCAACCCAGACGAAGTGGTGGCCCTCGGTGCTGCTATTCAAGCCAACCAGTTGGCAGGCAACAACCCCGATGGCGAGTTGCTCTTGCTCGACGTGATTCCTTTGTCGCTGGGCATTGAAACCATGGGCGGTTTGGTGGAGCGCATCGTGCCGCGCAACCAAACCATTCCCACCGCGATGGCGCAAGACTTCACCACCTACCAAGACGGCCAAACCGCTTTGGCTTTGCATGTGGTGCAGGGTGAGCGTGACATGGTGGCCGACTGCCGCAGCTTGGCGCGCTTTGAGCTGCGCGGCATTCCACCCATGGCCGCAGGCGCTGCACGCATTCGCGTGACTTTCACGGTCGATGCCGATGGCATGGTGAGCGTGGGTGCGTTAGAGCAGCTCAGCGGCGTCACAGCCAACATCACCGTCAAACCGTCGTATGGTTTGTCGGACGACCAAATTGCAGCCATGCTGCAAGACAGCTTCAAAACCGCAGAGCAAGACATCAAAGCCCGTGCTTTGGTCGAAGCCCGCGTGGACGCCGACCGCATGTGGCTGGCCACGCAAAGCGCCTTGCAAGCCGACGGCGATTTGTTGTCAGCCGAAGACCGCACACGTATCGACGCTTTGATGGTGGCTACGCTAGACGCCAAAAAGCTAGGAGACGCAGCTGCCATTGAAGCCATCACTGAAGCACTGGCCAAAGGCACAGAAGCTTTCGCCGCCCAACGCATGAACCGAGGCATTCAACACGCCTTGGCTGGACAAAACATCGAGAACATCTAAATGCCCATCATCAAAATCTTGCCCCACGCCGAACTCTGCCCAAATGGCGCTGAGCTGCAAGCCGCAGCGGGTAGCACCATCTGTGAAGTGCTGTTGGAGCACTACATCAACATCGAACACGCCTGCGACATGAGCTGCGCTTGCACCACCTGCCACGTCATCGTGCGCGAAGGGTTCAAGTCGCTCAACGAGGCGGATGAAAACGAAGACGACTTGCTTGACCGTGCTTGGGGCTTGGAGCCCAATTCGCGCCTGAGCTGCCAAGCCATCGTGGCGCAACAAAACTTGGTGGTGGAAATTCCAAAGTACACCATCAACCACGCCAAAGAAAATCACTGACCATGCGCCAGATTTTTCTAGACACTGAAACCACAGGCCTGTCGGCCGACAATGGCGACCGCGTCATTGAGATTGGTTGCGTTGAGCTGTTGCATCGCAAGCTCACGGGCAACAATCTGCATTTCTATTTGAACCCCGAGCGTGACAGCCATGAAGACGCCTTGCGCGTGCACGGCATCACCAACGAGTTCTTGAAAGACAAACCCAAGTTTGCTGAGGTGGTCGATCAGTTTCTGG
The DNA here is from genome assembly GCA_947455585.1 of Comamonadaceae bacterium. Classification (GTDB taxonomy): domain Bacteria; phylum Pseudomonadota; class Gammaproteobacteria; order Burkholderiales; family Burkholderiaceae_C; genus Limnohabitans. Next base: position 7,525 of record CANGOY010000056.1, on the reverse strand, counting down.
AATACATCGAAGGCGCAGAAGTCATCATTCACAACGCCCCGTTTGACGTGGGCTTTTTGAACAAAGAGCTAGAGCTGCAAGGTCGCAAACCTTTCACCAGCTATGTGGATGGCATCACCGACACCTTGGTGATGGCCAAAGAAATGTTCCCAGGCAAGCGCAACTCGCTTGACTCCTTGTGTGACCGCTTAGAGGTCGACAACTCTGGCCGTACATTGCACGGCGCCTTGCTTGATGCCGAGCTGTTGGCCGATGTGTACATCAACATGACGCGTGGCCAAGACGCCTTGCTCATGGAGGTGGAGAGCAACGACGAACAAACCCGTACCACAGAGCGTGTGGACCTCAGCAGCTACCAGCTGCCTGTGATTGCGGCCACGGAACAAGAGATGACGCAGCACGACGATGTGCTGACTCAGCTTGATAAATCGAGCGGTGGAAATACAGTTTGGCGAAATCTGGAAAATTCTGTGGCATAATTACGGTCTTTCCAGAGATGGAAAACGGTAAAGATGGGCGATTAGCTCAGGGGTAGAGCACCACATTCACACTGTGGGGGTCGCAAGTTCGAAACTTGCATCGCCCACCATCCTTACTAAATCAAACTTGATCGTTTCAAGGCTTGTCAAAAGCAAAAGTCAAAGGTTCCGCAAGGAGCCTTTTTCGTTTCTGCACCATCTTCATCCCCCTTGTATTTCTGCTGACCACGCCCATCTAAGTATTAGGTGTGCGTGCTTTACCAAGTCGTTACGTAAGCCGTCACATCGGTGCTGCACAATGCAACGCCGCTGAAGTGTTCAGATTGGATTGAAAGGTAATTTCATGTTGTCTCGTTTGTTGAAATCTGTTGTTGTCGGTGCATTCGTGGTGGGTGCTACCCTCGCGTTGGCGTTGCCTACGCCCAAAGACATTGAAGCAGCCGTGGCCGCGGGCCACTACTCACAGGCAGAGACCATGCTGCGCGAGGTGCTGCAAGACAAACCGCAAAGTGCCAAAGCGCATTACGAGCTGGGTCAAGTGTTGGCGCATGAGCACCGTTACAAAGAGGCGCAAACCGAATTGCAAAAAGCCAAAGACATCGAGCCGTCTTTGAAGTTCGCCGCCAGCCCAGACAAGTTCAATGCCGTGTTTGCCAAAGTGAGCGATTTGGCTGCTGCGCCTACATCCTCTGTGGTGATGGAGCCATCGGTCCCGTCCGGCACGCATGTGGCTGCCAAAGCGGCGCCAGAAGCTGCTGTGAGTGGCAGTGGTTTTTCATTGAGCTATGTCTGGTTGGCCATCGCAGGTTTGGTCGTGCTGGGTTTGTGGTTGCGTAAATCAGCCGCAAACAATGCCAATTCAACAAACGCCGCTCCGGAGGCAACGCCCATGGGCACGCCACCTGCACCACGCGGCTTTGGCGCTCAGTTCACGCCCAATGCACCACAAGGTGGCTATGCGCCCCAAGGCTATGCACAGCCCAACAGCGCAGGCTCCACCATGACCGGTGCTGTGGTTGGCGGGTTGGCGGGTGTTGCCGCAGGTTACGCTTTGTCAAAGGCTTTAGAAGGCGACCATCACACAGCACCAGCTGCAGGCGCCACAACTGCAACAGACAACGGAGGCTACGTGCCGTTTGACACGCCAGCCCAACCCGACCTCGGTTCTTTCGATGCTGGCTCAGGCAATGATTGGGACAGCGCGGATTCGGGTGGCAGCAGCGATGACAGCTGGTAAGTCAGTGATGCTGTGGCGTGCTTCTACTTGGCTACTCGCTTTGGGTCTAGTGGGCTGCGCTACACCCGGTCCTGATCACCCACCATTGACTCAAACACCAGCCAGAGCGCTGGGTCTTGGCGATATGTCGACGGCGCTTGTCTCCACGCAATGGTGGCAATCGTTTGGCGATGTCGAACTAGATCAGTTGATCACCCATGCTTTGGCAGGGCAGCCTACCTTGGCGGTGGCGCGCGCGCGGGTCACGCGCATGTTGGCTTTGGCGGATGTGAATCAATCCACCACGTTTCCTCAAGTGTCCGTGGGGGCAGATGTCACGCGTCAGCGTTACACCGCGAATGGCTTGTACCCGCCACCGTTGGCGGGCAATGTTTACAACAGCGACACAGCGCAATTCGGTGTGGCTTGGGCCCCGGATTTGTTTGGACAGCACACGGCGGAAATCGCTTCAGCTTTGAATCAAGCGCAAGCCGCACAAGCCGATGCACAGGCGGCTGCGGTCAGTTTGGCTGCGCAGGTATGTCGTGGCTACATCACATTGGCGCGGTTGGTGGCGCAACGAGATGTGGCGCAGCACGCCTTGGCTCAGCGCCAAACATTTTCAACGCTCACCACAGAGCGCGTGAAGGCGGGCTTAGATACACAGCTCGAGTTGCAGCAGGCCGAAGTGGCATTGGCGCAAGCACGAGGCCAAGCTGAAATGTTGAATGAGCAAATCAATTTGGTTCGCCATCAGTTGGCGGCGCTGGCTGGCCAAGGCGTGGATGCATACGCCGATTTAAATCCAGACCTCACACACCTTCGCTTAGAAGACATGCCGTTGACGCTGGGGACTGATTTGCTGGGACGTCGTGCCGATGTTGTAGCTGCGCGTTGGCGTGTGGAAGCTGCGGTGCAGGATGTGCAAGCAGCACGCACGCAGTTTTATCCCAACATCAATATTTCTGCCTTTGCAGGTGTCAGTGCCATTGGGACTGGTAAGTTGTTTGAAAGTGGCAGTGCCCAAGCCGGCATTAGCCCAGCCATCCGTTTGCCCCTGTTTGATGGCGGCCGTTTGCGTGCGCAGCTCAAAGGACGGCAGGGCGATTTAGACATTGCCATTGCCTCATACAACGGCGTGGTGTTAGATGCCGTTAAGGAAGCCAGCGATGCGATCAGTTCCAGCCAATCGCTGCAGCGTCAGCAACAAGACGAAGGCAAAGCTTTGGCGTCAGCGCAGGCTGCGTACGACATTCATCTGGCGCGTTACAGCGCAGGGTTGACCAATCAATTGGTTGTATTGAATGCCGAAAGCCAGTGGTTGGCGCAGCGTCGCAGTGCGATCGACTTGCGCGCGCGTGAGTTGGACAACCGTGTGGCTTTGATGAAGTCCTTGGGTGGCGGTTGGCGCGACGCACGATAAGCAATAAAAGAAAGAACAGTGATGACTCAATCGACCTCTAACGAATTGGCAGACAAGCGTCGGCGCGGTTTGACCTTTATTGCTTTTGCCGTGGGGACTGCAGCCTTGGTGTGGGGCGGTTGGCATTGGTTTGCAGGGCGGCACCACCTGGATACAGACAACGCTTACGTGGTGGGCAATGTGCTGCAAATCACACCACAAGTCAGTGGCACGGTGTTGTCTATTCAGGCAGATGAAACAGACTTTGTGCGAGCTGGTCAAATGTTAGTCAAGCTCGACGAAGTCGATGCACGCATGGCTTTAGAACAAGCCCAAGCCCAGCTGGCTCAGGCTGTGCGCGAGGTGCGTTCGTTGTTTGCAGGTAGTGCGTCGTTGGTAGCACAGTTGAATTTTCGTCAGGCAGATTACAAACGCGCACAGGTTGACTTGAATCGTGCGCAAGACGATGTGAACCGCCGCGCACCGTTGGTGAGCAGCGGTGCTGTGAGTCAAGAAGAATTTCAACACGTCAGTGCACAACTGGCTTCGGCGCAAAGCATGGCTGCGGCAGCGCAGTCTGCGGTGCTTGCTGCCAAAGAGCAATTGAATGCAGGCCAAACCCAGACTGAAGGTACGACAGTTGAAACGCATCCCAATGTGGTGAGAGCCGCTGCTAAGTTGCGCGAGGCCTACTTGGCGCTGCAGCGTGTGAACCTGAGAGCGCCCATTGATGGCCATGTGGCCAAGCGCAGCGTGCAAGTGGGGCAACGTGTGCAAGCGGGTACGCCGTTGATGACGATGGTTGCGCTGAACCAATTGTGGGTGGATGCCAACTTCAAAGAGAGCCAGCTCAAAGATTTGCGGATAGGCCAGCCCGCAGAGCTGCAAGCCGATGTGTACGGCAAGAAAATTATTTTTCATGGCAAGGTGGCGGGCTTAGGTGCTGGCACGGGTGCAGCGTTTTCACTCTTGCCTGCACAAAACGCCACTGGCAATTGGATCAAGGTGGTGCAACGCGTGCCAGTGCGCATTGCGCTAGATCCGCAAGAGTTGGTGTCCTATCCTTTGCGCGTTGGCTTATCGATGGATGTCATGGTGGACACGGCCGATCAAACAGGAAAAATCTTGTCCGATGCCACGCGTGAGGGCAATGTGGCAGCCACCGTCATTTACGACACGCAGCAAGTGGCGGCCGATGCCGAGGTGGCTCGCATCATTGCAGCCAACTTAGGCACATCAGTTGCCCCAGCTGTGAAACCACAGTGACATGAGTGAGCCCTCTGTCGCGCCTGCCAGACCCGAGCCGCTGCATGGCTTGATGCTTTTGTTGGGCACGCTGGCGCTGTCCTTGGCCACGTTCATGAACGTGCTTGACTCGTCCATTGCCAACGTGTCGATTCCCGCCATTGCAGGAGATTTAGGTGTCAGTCCGAATCAGGGTACATGGGTGATCACCAGCTTTGGTGTGGCCAACGCGATTGCGGTGCCCTTGACCGGCTGGTTGACCATGCGCTTTGGCGCGGTGCGACTCATCACGGCCAGCATCTTGCTGTTTGTCTTGACCAGTTGGTTGTGCGGCTTTGCCCCATCGCTTGAAATGCTCGTGGTATTTCGTGTGATGCAAGGCTTGGTGGCAGGGCCCATGATTCCGCTGTCGCAAACCTTGTTGCTCTCGAGTTACCCAAGCGCGAAAGCGGGCACAGCCTTGGCTTTGTGGGGTGTGACCACTTTGGTGGCGCCTGTGGTGGGGCCGCTTTTGGGCGGATGGATCACCGACAACGTGTCATGGCCTTGGATTTTTTACATCAACGTGCCTGTGGGCTTGTTGTCGGCGGCCGTCACGTGGGGCATTTACCGCAAGCGCGAAACGCCAATTCGCAAACTGCCCATCGACACGGTGGGGCTGACCTTGCTTGTGTTGTGGGTCGGTTCTTTGCAACTCATGCTCGACAAAGGCAAAGAGTTGGATTGGTTTGCTTCGAATGAAATCATCATCTTGAGTTTGGTGGCCTTGGTGTCCTTCGCTGTGTTTGTGGTGTGGGAGTTCACAGACAAGCACCCGGTGGTAGATTTGCGATTGTTCAAGGGACGTAACTTTGCGTTTGGTGCCCTAGCGTTGTCTGTGGCCTATGGTTTGTTTTTTGGCAACGTGGTGTTGATGCCTTTGTGGTTGCAGCAGTGGATGGGCTACACCGCAACCTCGGCTGGCATGGCTCTGGCGCCTGTGGGGTTCCTTGCGATTTTGTTGACCCCCTTGGTTGGAAAAAAAGTGGGTCAGTGGGATCCTCGTCGCATGGCCACTGGCGCGTTCATTGTTTTTGCGCTGGTCTTGTGGCTGCGTTCACAGTTCACCACGCAAACAGACTTTCAACACATTTTGTGGCCCACGTTGCTGCAAGGTGCCGCCATGGCGTTTTTCTTCATCCCGCTGACCACGCTCACTTTGTCTGGTCAGCCGCCAGAGCGCATCCCGGCGGCAGCGGGCTTGAGCAACTTTGTGCGAATCATGGCAGGTGCGATGGGCACCTCAATCGCCACCACGGTTTGGGACAGTCGCGCGTCGTTGCACCACGCGCATTTGACCGAATCACTCACAGCAACGAACCCTGTTTTTGTGAGCACGATGGAAGGGCTTCAGGCCTCCGGGCTCACCGCTGAGCAAGCCATGCTGCAAATCAACCGCTTGATTGATCAGCAGGCGTACACCCGTGCTGCCGATGATGTGTTTTTAGCCTCGTCGGTCATGTTCTTGCTGTTGATAGGTTTGATTTGGCTCACCCGCCGACCGGCACAACACAAGGCCAATGCTGCACAAGATGCAGGTGGTGCGCATTAATTAAAGTGTATTGGCTTGCAACGCGCGAGACACCACGTCTTGCGTGAGCTTCATGGCTGCTTTGTGTGTGGCTGTCATGGGGCGACGCGCGGACCACACCAGCATGAGCTGGCTCATGAGCTTGGGTTTTTCTACGCGATGGGTGGTGAAGTCTTCGGGCTTGGCAAAGTTGCTCAGCGTGTAGGCGGGCAGCACGGCGTAGCCCAAGCCTTCTTTGACCAATTCCAAAATGGCATTCAAGCCATCGATCTCGAGCACGATGTTGGGCTTGCAGTTGAGTCGCAGCATTTCGGTGTCAATCAACAAACGAAATGCGTTGGGCCTGCTAGGCGCAATGAGCGGCAGCTTGGCCAAATCGGCCAGTTGCACCACGGTTTTGAGGGTTGTATCGGCAGTCAGAGGTTTGCTTTTTTTGCCCGCAATCAAAACCAGTGTGTCTTCATGCAGCACCGTCATATCCAAATCGGGGGAGGGCGCAGGGTTGTAGAGCACAGCCATGTCTAAGCGGCCTGCACGCAAGCTCTCCACCATCAATACAGAGAAGCCTTCGGTGAGTGACAGCTGCGCATGCGGTAGGGCTTTGCGAAAGGTCATGGTCAAGGGCACGGTCACCAGCTTCGAGAGACTGGGCGGCAAGCCAATGGACACGCGACCAGCCAACGCGCCACGCACCGAGCCCAGCTCTTCTTGGGCCACCGCCACTTGGTGCAAGATGCCGCGTCCGTGTTCCAGCATCACCAAGCCAGCTTCGGTCACAGTCACGCCGCGGCCATTACGCATCAACAAGTTCTGATGCAACTCCACTTCCAACTGGCGCACATGACGGCTCAGCAGGGGTTGCGGAATGTTCAGAGCAAGGGCTGCTTTGGTGAAGCTGCCCAGCTCGGCCACGCGCACAAATGATTCGATTTGTTTGAGTTCCATGGAATTCTCTATTTTGAATAACCTATTGTCCGTTATTTAAAAACGTTATAGCAGCTAGTTGTCCCTTTGGAGCGCTTTCTTGAGGTAAATCCCTAGAATCATCCGCATGCAAACTTCCTCTTCATCACTTGTGCTGCGCGGTATTTCGTCCATGGCCACCAAGGCTTTGCTGGCCGATTTGACTCAGGCATACCTTGCGCAAACCGGCGTGTTGGTGCAGATCGAATCGGTGGGCGGTGTGGATGCCGCCAAGCGCGTGCAAGCCGGCGAAGCATTTGACATGGTGCTCTTGGCCTCTGACGCGATTGAGCGCCTGATCGCCTCTGGCCATGTGCAAACTGGCTCACGCTGTGACTGGGTGCGTTCACCTGTGGCGGTGGCTGTGCAGGCAGGAGCGGAGCGCCCCGACCTGAGCAATGAAGCTGCTGTGAAAGCCGCTGTGTTGGCCAGCCCTACACTGAGCTACTCGACTGGTCCAAGCGGCGTGTACCTTGAAAAATTGTTCGAGCGTTGGGGCATCGCTGACGAGGTGAAAGCCCGCATCGTGGTGCCACCACCCGGCACACCTGTTGGTGCCTTGGTGGCGAGTGGTCAAGCTGCTTTGGGCTTTCAGCAATTGAGTGAACTCATTGCGTTGCCCGGCATTGATGTGTTGGGCACTTTGCCTG
>CANGOY010000055.1 GCA_947455585.1 Comamonadaceae bacterium | reverse complement strand
GGCAAGGCCGTAAAGAGTATGTGTTCAGTTTTTACGGCATCATCGATTTCGTGAGCACCGTGCCCTTTTATTTGCAACTGCTCTTCCCAGGTGCCGACTTGCGCGTGCTGCGCATGTTCCGCTTGATGCGGATTTTCAAACTCTCTCGCTACAACAGCGCGTTTGAAGACATGGTGGCCGCCGTCAAGGCCGAGAAAGACTCTTTCTCATCGGCCGTGTTTTTACTGTTCATCAGCTGCTTGTTGTTCTCATCGCTGATCTACATCATCGAAGGCCATGAGCAACCTGAAGTGTTCCCCTCCATTCCCGCAGCCATGCACTGGTTTGTCATCACCATTGTGTCGGGCTGGGGCAACGTGGACCCTGTCACCTTCTTCGGCACAATTTTGGTGATCTTCACGCAGATCTTGTCTATCGCTCTGGCTGCAATTCTGACCGGTGTGGTGGCCACGGCCTACACGGCTCAGGTGGAGCGCCGCCAAGCTTTGTATGAGATGGAAGTGCGCAATGTGCTGTCCGATGGCGTTGTCACAGAAGAAGAACAGGCCCAACTTAAAATCATGCAAGCCAAGCTTGGCATGTCTGATGAGCAGGTTGAAGCCATCAAGCACCAAATGGAAGAAGAGAAGCAAATCTCTGACGCCAACAAGCAAGCCAAATAAAACCATCCGAAAGCCCATATGGACCACCGTGCATACGAAAAATACCAGCAAGAGAATCCGGACGTTTACACGCCACTCTCGACCTACGATTACGTTGACCAATTCGTGCATGAATTGACCACGGCCGAACTGGTGGTGTGCGCTGTAGCCATTGTTTTGGCAGTGGTTGCCATCTACAAACTGTTTGCCAAGCGCAAAGCTAAAAAATCTGAAGACAACAACGCCAAAAAGGAAGACCTATGAGCGAAGCACCAGACACTGAACTGCCAGAACACGGCAATGACCCCTTTCGCACACGTTGCGCCATGTTGGTGTCGACGTTGGCCATGTGCTTGGCCATTGCTAGCTTAGGCGGCAATAACGCGTCCAAAGAAAGCATGAGCAACAACATCTTGGCAGCAAACGCCTACTCGTTCTACCAAGCCAAGAACATTCGCCAAACCGATTACAAAATCGCAGCCGATGAGTTGCGCATCCAAATCGCCAGCGACAAGCTCTCGCCTGCTGCCAAACAAATGGCCGAGAAAAAGTTGGAGGCTTACGAGAAAAACATCGCTCGCTATGAGTCTGAGCCAGAAACTGGCGACGGCAAAAAAGAGCTGATGGAGAAAGCCAAAGAGCACGAACACGAGCGTGACATCGCGCTGCGTCAAGACCCTTGGTTTGACTATGCAGAAGCTTTGCTGCAAATCTCCATCGTGCTGACCTCGGTGGCCATCTTGACTGGAACCACGGCCCTCTTTTGGGTTCCTTGCTTTCTAGGCTTGGTAGGCATCTTCTGCACCATCAACGGATTTATGCTGTTCATCTAAATTGAACACCCATAAAAAAAAGGCCGCTCAACTGAGCGGCCTTTTTGTTGGGCGAATGACTTAGAGGTCTTTCGCGCGGTTCTTGATCTCTTCTTCAGACATCAACTCCAGCTCATAAGCGCGGTGCTCTGAAATCCATTTGCGACTCACCATCATGCGCAAAATCGTTTCGCGTGTGGCAGGTGCTGTGTTGTCTTCGGTCAGTTGCTCACCAAACAACAACACCATGATGGTTTTGCCCACGATGTTCAACAAAATACCAAACAATACCAAGCCCATCAACATGGTGATGGCAGCAATGAAGCGTCCACCGAAGGTGAGCGGGAACATGTCGCCGTAACCAGTCGTGGTCAAAGTCACCATGCACCACCACATGGCTGCGGGGATAGAAGTGAAGAAACGCTTGTCTTCAGGAATTGGGTTGCCACTGATAGGGTCCACAGGCATGAACTTGGCGGCCTCTGGGGGCGCATCAGCTGGCAGGGGTGTCTCTTTGATTTGAGCGTCTAACTTGGCTTGACCCAGCGTGATCGCGTCAGCTGAGTACAAGTCGCCTTCCACGTAGTACATCAAGGTGCTGGAGATCATCACCACCGAGAACAAAGCAATGAAATAGATCTTGAGGTTGGTCAAGATTGGGTTGGAGGTTTCCAGTTTTTGTTCCAACTGTTGCAAGGCAATGCGTGCCATCTTCAACACTCGCAACACTCGGACCACGCGTAGAACGCGGAAAACTTTAGAGCCTTGCAAGGCAGTCAAGTTCATGATGGTCAAGTAGGTTGGCAAGATCGAGATCAAGTCCACCAAACCCCAGAAGCTGAAGAAGTACTTCATGCGATCTTTGGCAAAGTACAAATTGCCGAGGTAATCGAGGGTGAAGAACAGCACTGCGGTGTATTCAATGTAGTTGAACAAGTTCTCATGAACCGTGGCGTAGGGCTCTACGGTTTCACCGGCCAACGACAAACACGAAATAAAAATCCAGAAGTTGATCATGGCCACCCAGCGTGTGAACGCTTTGCTAGTGGGGTCTGTGAAGACGCGCTGAATCACGCTGTCTGAGTTTTCTTGGTAACGCACATTTGCATGCATATGTGTATCTTTCTTTTAAGTAAGCCAAACGGAAAATTTGGACTGGCCGTGATTTTAAGAATAGCCCTCCACGCCAAACGTGACCGTAAGTCGACGCGAAATAACAAATTAGGATTTATTTTTAAATTCGAGAGATGAAATACGTTAGATAAAACTTATTTATTTAACCCAAAAGAATTCAAAAAAATCATAAATATTTCTGAGAAATTTCAAAGAATTTGAGTTCTGCACAACACCGTCAAACGCCACGATGTGAATGCCAAATCAAAGCGCAGAGAACGCAATAAGGTAGAGTGAGGTTTATTCGTATTTAACTTTTTTGACTCTGATTTAGCAATGCACAGCACCACCGAAACTCTCACTTGGCGCGATCGAATTGAACAATTCATCACGCACCACGCCGTTCAGCATTTTTTAGTTTTTTTGATCGTCGTGAACGCGGCCATCTTGGGCATTGAAACCAACCACAGCGTGATGGAGTCATGGGGCCACGAGCTGTTCTTGTTAGACCATGTCATTTTGGGCATCTTCATCACTGAAATCGTGTTGCTCATTGCTGCACGCGGCTTGTCGTTTTTCAAAGACGCATGGTGCGTGTTTGACTTCATCGTGGTGGGCATTGCGCTAGTGCCAGCCTCTGGCTCTTTGTCGGTGCTGCGTGCGCTGCGTGTGTTGCGGGTGCTGCGCCTCATCAACAAGGTCGAGAGCATGCGCAAAGTGGTGGGTGGTTTGCTCAGCTCACTGCCGGGCTTGGGCTCGGTGTTTGGCCTGATCATGATCATCTTCTACGTGGCCTCCGTCATTGCCACCAACCTCTTCCGCCACGATTTCCCAGATTGGTTTGGCAGCTTGAGCACCAGTGCCTTCACTTTGTTCCAAGTGATGACGCTGGAAAGCTGGGCTGACGGTATTGCACGCCCTGTCATGGAGATGTTCCCCTATGCGTGGGTCTTCTTCATTTTGTTCATCTTGATTGCCACGTTCATCATCTTCAACTTGTTCATCGCCGTGATCGTTGATTCCATCACCGCCGACAAAGAGAAAGACCACCGCGATCACAGCCACCAGTTGAGCGTGCAAGATGAATTGCAAGAACTTCGCAAAGAAGTCACCGCGTTGCGTGAACTCATCATCGCTCAGAACACCCGATGACCACCCATCACACCTCGCTGCTCGCCAGCTTTTACAAATGGGTGTTTGACCCCGAGTTCAAGCACGGGTTCCAACGCCAGGTGGAGCGCACCATTGCGTTCTTGATTGTGGCCAGCATCCTTGCGGTGCTGATTGAAAACACGCCAGAAATCTACAACGACTATAAACATTGGTTCCATTGGTTTGATGTCATCACGGTGGGCATCTTTAGTGCCGAATACGTCATGCGCGTGGCCACCGCGCACTTGAATCCAGACTTTGCCGGCAAAAGTTTTCCACGCCTGCGTTATGCCGTTAGCTTTTACGCGCTGATTGACTTGGTCGCCATCGCCCCTTTCTACTTCGCACGCTTTGTCGATGTCGACGTAGAAATGTTGCGCATTTTGCGGGTCATGCGGTTGGCGCGGATGTTCAAACTTTCACGCCAGCTCATCCCGGCATGGCATGAGTTCCAAGAGCTCAATACCGATCGAACCCTGCGCGCCAAAGTATTTGCTTTGTTGGTGCCTACGGGCCACTCTGGCCGCTTGCACACTTACATCGACAACTTCATTGTGTTTTGGGTGGCGCTGTCCATCACCTGCGTGATTCTTGAGTCTGTTGAGTCCTTCAGAGCTTTGTTTGCCGTTGAATTCCATGTGGTGGACATGATGGCTTTCACCATCTTCACCATCGAATACATCGCGCGCGTTTACACGGCTCCTGAAAACCCCAAATACAAGCACCTGCGCGTGCCACATTGGGCCCATATACGCTCGGGCTCCGCCATCATCGACTTGCTGGCCATCCTGCCGTTTGTATTGGAAAGCCTGTTCAGCCAACACGTTGATTTGCGTTTCTTGCGTGTCTTCCGTTTGGTTCGGATGCTCAAACTCACGCGCTACACCTCAGCGCTAGAAACCCTCTACAAAGTGGTGCAACGTGAGTGGCAAGTCATCTTTGCATCGGTGTTCGTGATGATGTTACTGGTGGTGCTGACTGCCAGCTTGGGCTTCTTGCTGGAGCACGAGGCGCAGCCTGACAAGTTTGAAAACATTCCCCAGTCCATTTACTGGGCCATCATCACTTTGGCCTCTGTGGGCTATGGCGATATTTCGCCCATCACGCCATTGGGCCGCTTGCTGACGGTGGTCGTGGCCTTGATTGGTATTGGTATTTTTGCCATCCCTGCGGGCTTGTTGGCCTCTGCCTTTACCGACCAACTGCGCATTGACCGCGAAGCCTTCAAGCAGCGCTTGATGCTGGCCTATGAAGACGGCATGCTCGACCGTTCAGAAAAAGAACTCATCGTGGCCGAAGCCGAGCGCTTGCATTTGTCAAGCGACGAAGTCAAACGCCTGACCGACGAAGCACGTGCCGAGTTTGAAGCCAAAGAGGCAGAAGACCACACCCATGCCAACGGCTTGGTGCTCGACGCCAAAGCGCACCCCGGCCTCGCGGCTGCGCAGTTCAAGCTGCTGGTGGATCAACTCAGCTTGATCACCCAAGCCACAGGCGAAGACACCTTGCGCAAGAGTTTGAAAGACAGTCAAACCGACCACCAAACCGAGCTCGATGTTTTGGCCATCGTGGCCAAACGAACCTTCTAAGACATGACACATTTTTACGAACCCAAAGACGGCCACGGCCTGCCTCACGACCCCTTCAACGCCATCGTCGGCCCTCGCCCTATTGGCTGGGTCTCGACACGTAGCAACGACGGCGTGTTGAACCTTGCCCCCTACAGCTTCTTCACCGCCTTCAACTACATCCCACCCATCGTGGGTTTCTCTAGCACGGGCCCCAAAGACTCGCTGCGCAACGTGCAAGAAAACGGCATGTTTGTGTGGAACCTTGTCACGCGTCCGTTGGCTGAAGCCATGAACGAAACATGCGCACCTGTCGGCCCCGAGGTGAATGAGTTTGAATTGGCTGGCCTCACGACCGCGCCTTCACGCGTGGTCGATGTGCCGCGTGTGGCGGAAAGCCCCGTGTCGTTTGAGTGCCGCAGCACACAAATCATTCAGCTCGAAGGCCTCGACAAACAAAAGGTGCCCACGTGGTTGGTGCTGGGCGAAGTGGTGGGCGTGCACATCGCCGACCATTTGCTGAAAGACGGCATTTACGACACCGCCAATGCCGGCCATATCCTGCGCGGCGGTGGCCCTGCCGACTACTTCAGCATCGGGCCGGAGCAGCTGTTTCACATGTGGCGACCTAAGGCTTAAGCATCAAGGAAGCAGGTCTGCGCCCTTGAGGTAATCCATCTTGCCCACATCCACACCGTTGTGGCGCAAGATGTTGTAAGCCGTGACCGTGTGGAAATACAAGTTAGGCAACACCCACTGGGATAAAAAGTCGCGGCCTTTGAGCTTCAACACACGCTCAGGGCCAGCGGGGAATGACACCACTTTGTCTTCTGCACCCGCCAAGCTCTCGGCAGTGACGGTGTGCAAAAAATCAATCGTCTTGGCAATGCGCGCTTGCAGTTCTTCAAACGTGGTTTCGGTGTCTTCAAACTTGGGGGCCTCAATGCCACTCAAGCGTGCAAAGCCCAGTTTGGACGCATCACATGCAATTTGCACTTGGCGCGCCAGCGCAAACATATCGGGTGCCAAGCGTGCGCTAGTCAGCACCAGTGGGTCAATCTTGCGGGCTTGTGCAGAGGCTGCGCCTTTTTCAAGAAGGCCACTCAAAGCGTTGAGGGTGCGAATGAAGTCTGGAATCGATTGAGCAATCATGGTTTTCAAAATGTGGATGAATAAAGCTGCAAATTAAACACCAAGACCCAACAAAAAAGCCGCTGTCCGAAAACAGCGGCTTTTTTGTGTAGTGCTGAGGCCAAAGCCTCAGCATCTACAGGCGATTAACCCACCACCATCAAGTGGAACGGCCACACGTACGCTTGCAGCGTCACGTACAAGCCCACCAAGCAAGCCAGCGCGATAGAGTGGAAGAAGACATAGCGCAAGATGTCGCCTTCGTGGTTGAACCAACGGGTCGCGGTAGAGGCAACCACGATGGACTGTGCGTCAATCATCTTGCCCATCACGCCGCCCGAGCTGTTGGCGGCACCCATCAAGTTGGCGCTGAGGCCCAGTTGCTCAGCCGCCACTTTTTGCATGCCACCAAACAACACGTTCGATGCCGTGTCAGAACCAGTCATGGCCACACCCAGCCAGCCCATCAAGGTGCCGAAGAAAGGGTAGAACACGCCTGTGTTGGCAAATGCCAAACCGAGTGTGGTGTCAGTGCCAGAGAAGCGTGTCAACGTGCCCAGGCCCAACATCAACACAATGGTCAACAACGAGTAACGTACCAACCAGAATGTGCGTGCATATGAGCGCACGATTTCCAGCGGTTTGTAATTCATCACCAAGGCACCCACGATGGCTGACAAGAAAATGCCAGTGCCTGTGGCAGACAACAAGCCCAGTGTGTAGACCGCACCTTCTTTGGTGGGGTTAGGCACCACGGGTGGCATCTTCTCGATCAAGTTGTGCAAACCTTCGATGGGGAATGCAGGAGCCCAGATGCTGTTGAAGTACGCCTTCACCGGTGGCAAGCCCCAGATGAACACGAACACAGACAAGATCACCCAAGGTGTCCAAGCACGCACCAACTCGGCACGTGAGTGGTTCACCACAGCCACTGCTGGCTTGGCTTCGCCGCCATCGGTCTCGTGGCCTTTGAGAGAAGGCGATGTCCAAATGGTTTTGGGTTGCCACACGCGCAAGAACAAAATCAACGAGGCCATTGACACGATGGCAGCAATGATGTCCACCAGCTCTGGGCCGATGAAGTTAGACACCAAGTACTGAGGAATCGCGAAAGACAAACCCGTCACCAAAATGGCGGGCCAAATTTCCATCATCGCTTTGCGACCGGCAAAAGCCCAGATCAACCAGAACGGCACGAGCAACGAGAAGAAAGGCAATTGACGGCCAATCATCGCGGTGACTTCCATCAAGTCGTAACCGTGCACTTTAGCCAATGTAATCACCGGCGTACCCAAGGCACCAAACGCCACAGGCGCGGTGTTGGCGATCAAGCTCAAACCGGAAGCCGCCAAAGGCGAGAAGCCCAAGCCAATCAAGATACCAGCCGTCACAGCCACGGGTGTACCGAAGCCAGCAGCGCCTTCGAAGAACGCGCCAAAACAAAAGGCAATCAACAGCAACTGCAAGCGGCGGTCATCGGTGATGCCAGACAACGAGTCTTGCAACACTTTGAAGCTGCCGTTTTGCTCGGCCATTTGTTGCAAGAAGATGATGTTCAACACAATCCAGCCGATGGGCAACAAGCCCGTCAAGCCACCGTACATCGCGGCCTTGCCAGCCATGTCAACTGGCATGCCATAAGCAAAGATGGCCACCACCAAGGCCGCAGTCAAACCCAAACCTGCCGCAATGTGCGCTTTGATGTGCATGAAACCCAAAGCCACCAACATCACCACCACGGGGATTGCAGCCAACAAGGTGGACACCACCATGTTGTTAAACGGGTCATAGACCTGTTGCCAAACCATACTTTTCTCCTACGAAATTTCAATTAAAAATTGGTAATACCACTTAACCATAATCGAAGAACCTGCCTAGCGTCTTACAGCTAGGGGCTTACCCTGTCATAGGGCTTTTGCCAACTTAAAAGATGGCGATGCAGCCAATAATTTGGTCTTACCACTTTGTAAATTTATGGTTCATCTCGCCCCCCCCTGTTGTTCGCCTGGCCGATACCGTGGTCACTGAAATCGAGAATCAAATTCTGGACGGCGCACTGCGCCCGGGTGACCGTATTCCCTCTGAGCGCAAATTGGCCGAAGACTTTGGCGTGTCGCGCCCCTCTATCCGCGAGGCCATTCAAAAGTTGGTGGCCAAGGGTTTGCTGGTCACGCGCCATGGTGGCGGCACCACAGTCACCGACAAACTCGATGCGGCATTCATGGACCCGTGGCAAGACATGGTCAAAGACCACCCCCTGTTGCATCGCGATGTTTTGGAAGTGCGTGAAATGCTTGAAGGCCAAGCTGCTGCACTGGCCGCGCTGCGTGCCACCGATGTGGACATGAACCGTCTAGACAAAGCCTATGCCGCGCTCGACGAGGCCTATGCCAACAAAGACCTAGACGCCTCCATTGCCGCCGATGTGGCGTTTCACCAAGCCATTGCCGAAGCCTCGCACAACGTGCTGATTGGGCATCTCACTGCCAGCTTGATGCGTGTCATTCACGACCATGTGACCAACAACCTCAAGCACTCACACACACGCCCCGCGCACTGGGAGCAACTGCGTTGCCAACACCGTGCCATTTGGAAAGCCATCAAAGCAAACAAGGCCGACAAAGCCAGCGTGGCAGCCAAAGAACACAGCACCTACATCCGCGAGAGCATTGAAAACAATGCGTTGGACGAACATCGACGCGTCAGCGCTTTGCGACGCGCGGGATCAAAATAAAACAAGATTTAATTTAAAAACCGAAATGTTTTTTCGGTGCATCCCACATCATGGCGTGACGCTCTGATGCGCTGAAAGTGTTGTCATACACCTTCAACATAGGCCCGTAATCTAAGCGGTACGGCGCTTTCAGGTAAGGCCAATCCGAAGCCCATACACAATGGTCTAAACCAAAGTCACGCACCAAGGCTTGCGAGAAAGTACGCGTATCGACAAAGGGGTAACCCGCCTGCGAAAACTTGGCAAAACCTGAAATCTTCACTACCGCGCGACCTTCGCGCCCCAAGGCCAACAGCGCTTGAAATCCGGGCTGAGAAACACCGGCCTCCAGATGCGGACGACCGCAGTGGTCGACCATCACCTTCACATCCACGCGAGAGAGCATGGGTAAGAAGTCGATTAACAAATCGTTTTCAACTTGAAATTGCGCCCACATGTCCAGTTGCTTTAAGCGTTGCAACAAAGGCTCGATGTTGGCGTAGTAATCAAACCCCATCAAAGATGGGTTGAAAGCTACACCAATCACCCCTTGCGATTTGAAT
>CANGOY010000054.1 GCA_947455585.1 Comamonadaceae bacterium | reverse complement strand
CGATGCATTTCAAACCCCCGAGGCCAAAGGGGCCAGTGTGTTTGCTTTGAGCGATGGTGCGGCCTCGAGTGCCGCTGCGAAATGGATGGCCAAGCAAGAAAACCGTGCCGATTTGATTGGCGGCTTGAACATCAAAACCCAAGACGTCGCACTGCAGCGCGCCCTGCTCGACATGAGTACCACCGCACAAATCAAAGACAGCCTCAAGCTCGGCAGCGCGATGTTGGGTCAAATCAAACACATTGGCAAACTGCACAAAGGCCGCGTAGAGCAAGCAGGCTTTGCCGTGCTGAAAGCACCGGACATTCCTAGCGTGTTGGTGGAAACCGCCTTCATCAGCAACCCAGAAGAAGAGAAACGCCTGGTCAGCGCGCAATACCAAAACGACTTGGCCGATGCCCTGATGAAAGGCATTGAACGCTATTTCTCACGCAACCCACCGCTGGCCAAAACCCGCAACACCTAAAGCCATGACCGACACAACAGCCCAGCCACGCAATCCCTTGCATGGCAAGACCTTAGAAGCACTCGTCACCGAGTTGGCTGATTTTTATGGATGGGAAGGCTTGGGCGAGCGCATCAACATCCGTTGCTTCACGCACGACCCCAGTGTGGGCTCAAGCCTGAAGTTTTTACGCAAAACACCGTGGGCGCGTGAGAAGGTGGAGAGTTTGTATTTGTTCATGCTGCGCGACATGCGCCGCACAGAACGTGGTTTTTAATGCTGTTTTTCATCAGCGCTGACTTACGGCGCACGTGAAGCCTTCCACGAGCCATAAGCAGCCAAGGCGCTGGGCACCAAAATCAAACCCCAAATGATTTTTTCGAGGTTGGACTTCACCCAAGGCATGTTGCCAAAGAAGTAACCCGCCGTCACGATGCCGCCCACCCATAAAGCGCCGCCCGTGATGTCAAAGAAGGTGAACTTGCGGCGCGTCATCTGCGCCACACCCGCCACAAACGGCGCAAAGGTACGTACAAAAGGCATAAAACGCGCTGCGACGAGAGTCACACCGCCGTAGCGCTCGTAAAAGGCATGGGCTTGGTCAAAGGCGCGACGGTTGAAAAATTTAGAGTCTTCCCACGCAAACACTTTGGGGCCAAAGAAGCGGCCCATGGTGTAGTTGGTTTGGTTGCCCGCCACCGCCGCCGTGAGCAACAAGGCCACGGACAAGCCATAGTCCATCAAGCCCACGCCGCACATGGCGCCCACCACAAACAGCAACGAGTCGCCGGGCAAGAACGGCATGACCACCAAACCCGTCTCCACAAAGATGATGAGAAACAGCAAGGCATAGACCCATGTGCCGTAGGCTTGCACGAAGCCCTCGATGTAACGGTCAATGTGAAGAATGAAGTCGAGGATGAGGGTAATGAATTCCATAGCGTGCATTATCCCTGCCTCTAAAATGAGGCCGTGCACCCTGCTACCCAACCCCCACGCGCCATCCGCGAACTCCCCGATGAACTCATCAGCCAAATCGCCGCTGGCGAGGTGGTTGAACGCCCGGCCTCCGTTGTACGTGAACTGGTAGACAACGCGCTAGACGCGGGCGCCACGCAAATCACGCTGCGCTTGCTGGCCGGTGGTGTGCGCCTCATCAGCGTGGAAGACAACGGGGTGGGCATTCCCGCCAACGAACTACCCGTGGCCTTGAAGCGCCACGCGACCAGCAAAATCAACAGCCTCACAGAACTCGAATCGGTGGGCACCATGGGCTTTCGCGGCGAAGCGTTGGCTGCGATTCAATCGGTGTCTGAGTTGTCGGTGTTGTCACGCACGGCCGCACAAGACAGCGCCATGCTGCTGGATGGCCGCAGCGGCGAATTGCAACCCGCCGCACGCGCACAAGGCACGACGGTGGAAGTGAAAGAGCTCTTTTACAGCACGCCTGCACGCCGCAAATTTTTAAAGACCGACAACACCGAGCTGGCTCACTGCGTGGAAGCTGTGCGTCGCCACGCCCTCACACGCCCCGAGGTGGGCTTTGCCATTTGGCACGAGGGCAAGTTGGTGGAGCAATGGCGCGCACAAGCCATGGATGCCGCATCGGGCGAAGACCTGAATGTTCAGTATCAACGCTCACTCGACCGCCGCTTGGCCGATGTGTTGGGCGATGACTTTTTAGACAACTCTGTCGCCGTGCATTACCAATCGGGCAACGTCACCGTGGTGGGCCGCGCTGGCATTCCAGACGCCGCCCGCTCGCGCGCCGACCACCAATTTGCCTATGTGAATGGCCGCTATGTGCGCGACAAAGTCATCACCCACGCCGCACGCAGCGCGTATGAAGATGTGCTGCACGGCCACCGCCAACCCATTTACGCGCTGTACGTGGAGATTGAGCCCACGCGTGTGGACGTCAACGTACATCCCACCAAGATTGAAGTGCGTTTCCGTGATGGTCGTGAGGTGCACCAAGCGGTACGCCACGCAGTTGAAAACGCTTTGGCCGTGCCTCGCGCCAACATGCTCATGGCCAATGCGTTGCAAAACCATGAGCTGCCGATGGCGGGTACTGCGGAGACTTCTACTTTTAACTGGCAACAAGCTGCCATGCCTTTGGCTGGCACGCGGGTGGCAGATATGAGTGCGCTTTGGCAATCCACACCACGCACGGGTCTGCCTGCCGAAGAACAAGCTGCGCACAGTTTTGTCCCCAGTGCCCCCAGTGCCTTCAGTACAGCCAACACAGCAGCGCCTTCGCTGCAAGACGCAGCCCCCGAAACTTGGCCCTTAGGCAAAGCCATCGCGCAGCTGCATGGCGTGTACATCTTGGCGGAGAACGCACAAGGTTTGGTGCTGGTCGATATGCATGCGGCGCACGAGCGCATCGTTTACGAACAGCTCAAAACACAAATTGACGCACAGCGCATCAGCAGCCAACCGCTGTTGATTCCCGCCACCTTCCCCGCCACTGCGCAAGAAGTAGCTACTGCCGAGGCCTGTGCCGAAGCGCTGCAAGAGCTCGGCTTAGAAATCTCCACGCTGTCGAGCAAAACCTTGGCCGTGCGTGCCGTGCCCAGCACCTTGGCGCAAGGCGATGCGGTAGCACTGGCACGCAGCGTGTTGGCCGAACTGGGCCAACACGACGCCAGCACGGTGGTGCAACGCGCACGCAACGAACTCTTGGCCACCATGGCCTGCCACGGTGCGGTACGTGCCAACCGCAAGCTGACCATTGATGAGATGAACGGTTTACTGCGTCAAATGGAAGTAACCGAGCGCTCAGACCAATGCAACCATGGCCGCCCCACCTGGCGACAGTTGTCCATGCGTGAGCTCGACGCGCTGTTTTTGCGCGGTCGTTGATGTCACCCACGCTCATCATTGTTTTACTGTCGATGCTGCTGGGCATTCAGCCGGTGGCCACCGATTTGTATTTACCCGCACTGCCCGCCATCAAGGCAGAGTTTGGTGCGGAGCTGTCTCAGGTTCAACTCACCCTCAGCGCTTTGCTCTTGGCCTTTGGCACCTCGCAGCTGGTGTGGGGTCCGCTATCCGACCGTTTTGGTCGTCGTCCAATTTTGTTGTGTGGCTTGGCCACGTTCACCCTAGCAGGCTTGGGATGCGTGTTAGCCAGCAGCATGCACGAGCTCATCGTATGGCGCGCGCTGCAAGGCGCGGCCATGGGCGCAGTGGTGATGTGTGCACGTGCCATCGTGCGCGACCTCTACACACCCGAAACGGGTGCAGGTGTGATGTCTAAGGCGCTGACCGGCTTAGGCGTCTTGGCCTGTGCCAGTGCACCTTTGGGTGGCTTGCTGACCGACCTGTTTAGCTGGCATGCCGCACTGAGTTTGGTCATGGGCTTTGGTGCCATTGCTCTTGGCTTGGTGGCTTGGAAATTCAAAGAGACCGTGCACCGCAAAAACCCACACGCGGTGCACCTCAAGGTGTTGGCAAACACGTGGTGGCACATCGTGCGACACCCAACGTTTGTGGCCTTCACCTGCGTGTCGCTGGGCTCTTACGGCGGGCTTTTTACCTTCTTGGCTTCATCCTCATTTGTCTTCATCAACTTGCTAGGCTTGGCGCGTTGGCAATATGGCTTGTTGCTTTTCTCGATGGCCTTCACGTATTTGCTGGGCACGGTGTTGTGCCGCCGCTTGCTGGCTCGCTACGGCGTGGCACACACAGTAGCCATCGGTGGCGCATTCAGCTTGGTGGGGGGCTGCTGGATGGCCCTCAATGCATGGCTGGGCTGGCAAAGCGTGGCGGGCTTGATGGGGCCGTTTTATTTGTTCATCTTGGCACACGGCATACACCAGCCCTGTGGTCAAAGCGGTGCGGTGGGCCCCTTTCCCAAAGCGGCTGGCGCAGCTTCTGCCTTAGGCGGTTTTTTGATGATGGCTGCAGCTTTTGCCACTGGGTTGTGGCTGGGTGCAGCCAAAGACGGTTCAGCCATGCCGATGGTGCAAAGCATCGCATTTTGGTCGGTGCTGACGGCCTTGTCGGCTTGGGTGTTGGTGCTGCGACGCGGAGGCCCGCGTGTCTAAACCGTCGACCTCTGCATCTGGCTGCGCGAACGGTTGGTCGGTCGACGCCATCGCCTTGGTCGGCCCCACCGCCAGCGGTAAAACGGCGGCAGCTTTAGCCATTGCACAAGCGTGGCCGGTTGAAATTATCAGCATCGACTCAGCCTTGGTGTATCGGGGCATGGACATTGGCACGGCCAAGCCCAATGCCGAAGAGTTGGCGCAAGTACCGCACCACCTCATCAACATTCGCGACCCATTGCAGGCCTACAGTGCCGCTGCGTTTGCACGTGATGCCGCCACCTTGATGGCCGACATCCGCGCGCGCGGCAAGCTGCCATTGCTTGTAGGCGGCACCATGCTTTACCTCAAAGCTTTGCGCGACGGCATAGACGACCTGCCTACTGCGCAGCCAGAGTTGCGTGCCGAGATTGAACAACAAGCCCTTGCCTTGAGCTGGCCTGCGATGCACGCCGAGCTGGCCAAGGTAGACCCCATCACCGCAGCACGCTTGGCGCCCAACGATGCGCAACGCATCTCACGCGCGCTCGAAGTGTGGCGCGTGAGCGGCAAAGCCTTGTCGCAATGGTTTGCTGAAGCCGATGCGACGCGTGCCACGCAACCCGCATTGAACATGCCTTTACTCTCGCTTGAGCCTGTCAACCGCGTATGGCTACACGGGCGTATCGCGCAGCGCTTTGACATCATGTTGGCGGGGGGCTTTTTGGCCGAAGTGCAAGCGCTGCGTGCGCGTGGTGACTTACACATCGATTTGCCCAGCATGCGTTGTGTGGGCTATCGCCAAGCGTGGGAGCTGCTTGACCGTGCGCAGGCCATGGGTGCCTCACCTGAAAGCATCTTGCCGCAGTTGCACGAGCTGGGCGTAGCCGCTACACGCCAGTTAGCGAAGCGTCAACTCACCTGGTTGCGCGGCATGGATGAGCGCATCGTCATTGCGTGTGATGCGCCTGATGCGTTGGCGAAAACACTGAACGCTGTGACGCGCTTTACTGCAACGGCTCTTTGAGCACGTCGGGCAGCGGCAAAGGCATGACCGCAATGCCCTCGTCCATCAACTCTTCGGTTTCTTCGGGTGTGGCATGGCCGCGAATGTTGCGCTGCTCGGCTTCGCCGTAGTGCATCTTGCGAGCTTCTTCGGGAAAGCTGTTGCCCACGTCTTCGGTGTTGGCCACGACGTGTCGCACCATCTTGAGCAAAGCGGCTTGCAATTGCGCGGGCTCCAAGTTGGGCACATCTTGTAGGCTAGGTAGTGTGGGGGCTGCAGGCGTGGGTGCATTCTCAGCTTGAGGAACACCCGCCCTGTCTGATGAATTGCCAGCAGCGTTGCCCGCTGTCTCGCGCTCACCGCGTGTGGTGTTCAAGTTCAAACGTGGCGCACTGAGCTTTTTGGTGACGGCTGCATCGCCGCACATCGGGCACGCCACCAAGCCACGCGCGAGCTGGCTTTGAAAATCGACTTCAGAGCCAAACCAGCCTTCAAACACATGGTGCTGGCCGCATTGCAGGTCTAACACTTTCACACGCGCGTCCAGTCCAAGGGCCACGCGCCACTGAGGTGGTTTTGCAGCCAGAGCAAACCCGTCAAGGTTTTGGCGTCGGTCAGTTGGCCGTCGCGCGACCATGCCAACAGCTCCTCCATGCTGGCGTCGAACACATCAAGGAATTCACCTTCGTCCAACTGGCGCTCACCTTGCGTGAGGCCGCGCGCAAACCAAATATCGATGAACTCGGTGGAGTAGCTGATAACGGGGTGCAGCACACCTGCATGCGCCCACTCAGCAGCGCGATAACCAGTTTCTTCTAACAGCTCACGCTGGGCGCACACCAAGCGGTCTTCACCTGCGTCGAGCTTGCCCGCAGGAAACTCAATCATCACTTGTTGCACGGGATAACGGTATTGACGCTCCATCACCAAGCGGCCATCGTCGCGCATGGCAATGATCATCACTGCGCCCGGGTGAATGACAAACTCACGCGTGGCGGTGTCACCGCTGGGCAAACGCACGGTGTCGCGAAACGCGTGCAAAAAGTGGCCTTTGAACAGCTCGACATGGTCAAGGTTGTGTTCGATCAAATGGCCGTCGGTGGATGTGGAGGTCATAGTCATCATGAAAAAAGCCAGCTCAAGAGCTGGCTTCGTTAGAGCGATACGCCGCTTAAGTACCCAAGGTAGAAATGATGGCGCGTGCGCACAAAGTCATCAAGCCACCAGGCAACAAGCCCAACACCAACAACAAGCCACTGTTGATCAACAAGACCACACGCACGTCTTTGCCGGCAGACACTGTGCTTGCAGTCAAGGGCGAATCAAAGTACATGACTTTGACAACACGCAAATAATAGAACGCGGCCAACAAGGACATCATCACAGCATAAGTAGCCAAGGCAATGGCACCGGGTTGGTCAGAGGCCACCAAAGCTTGCAACACCGACAACTTGCCAGCAAAGCCGACCATGGGGGGCACGCCAGCCAAAGAGAACATGCACAAAGCCATCACGCCTGCGTACAGTGGGCTGCGCTCGTTCAAGCCTGCAAAGTCAGCGATTTCTTCGCTCTCAAAACCCTCGCGTGCCAACAACATGATGATGCCGAACACAGCCAAAGTGGTGAGCACATACGTGACCACATAGAACATGGCAGAGCTGTAGGCGTTGGCCGCAGCAGCCGTGTTGCCATTGACCACGCCAGAGTACAAACCAATCAGCACAAAGCCCATTTGGGAAATCGTAGAGAACGCAATCATGCGTTTCATGTTGGTTTGCGCGATACCAGCCAAGTTACCGATCAACAACGAGGCAACAGACAGCACCATCAACATTTGCTGCCAATCGATGGCCAAAGGCATCAAGCCTTCTACCAACAAACGCATGGTCATCGCAAATGCAGCCAATTTGTGCGCGCCACCGATCATGAGGGTCACCACGGTTGGCGCACCTTGGTACACATCGGGAACCCACATGTGGAAAGGCACCACACCGAACTTGAAGCCCAAGCCACACACTACAAACACCAAGCCCAAGACCAACACTTTGTGGTTGATTTGACCGGATGACACCGCTTTGAACACGGTGCTGATATCGAGTGAACCTGTAGCGCCATAGAGCATAGACATGCCGTAGAGCAAGAAGCCGCTGCCCAAAGCGCCGAGCACAAAGTACTTCATGGCAGCTTCAGATGAGGTGGCGTTATCGCGACGCAAGGCCACCAAAGCGTAGCTAGACAGTGCCAACAATTCCACGCCGAGATACAGCACCAGGAAGTTGTTGCCAGAAATCATGACGTACATGCCCAGCAAAGCAAACAGGCCCAAAGTGAACAACTCGCCACCGTGCTTGAGCATGTCGCGGTCAGCCGCATAAGGACGACCATAAACCAAGGTCACAAACACCGCCAAGGTTGAGAAGCACTTGAGCCAGTTGCCCATGGGGTCAGAGACCACCATGTTGCCAAAACTGTACACCGTGGTGCCACTGCTGGCGTCATGGGCTTGCAGCACAGCCACAACACCCATCGTCAACAACGACAACACATAAGTTGCCGTGCGGCGAGGTGATTTCACGAACAAGTCGAGCATCGCAATCACGATGGTCATCACGACCAACAACAGCTCGGGGTACAGCGCTGCTAAGTTGAATTTTTCAATCATTGGGTCTATCCCTCTTTATTGGGGCAACTTGGACAAGGCCACGTGCTTGAGCAACTCAGCCACGGACACATCCATCACATCGGTGAATGGCTTTGGGAAGATACCCATGGCCAATACGGCTATTGCCAACAAGGCCATCATGAAGAACTCACGCGCGTTGATGTCGGTCAGCTCTTTGACATGGTCATTGGCGACTGGACCAAGGTACACGCGCTTGATCATCCACAAGGTGTAAGCAGCGCCGAATATCAAAGCTGAAGCAGAAGCAAAGCCAACCCAGAAGTTGTATTTGATAGCACCCAAAATGACCATCCACTCGCCCACGAAACCTGCCGTGCCTGGCAAGCCGCAGTTGGCCATACCGAACAACAAAGCAAAAGCTGCAAACTTGGGCATGGTGTTGACCACGCCGCCATAGCTGGCGATTTCGCGCGAATGCATGCGGTCATACAAAACGCCAATGGACAAGAACATGGCGGCAGACACAAAGCCGTGGGCAATCATTTGCACCAAAGCGCCAGACACGCCAATGT
The DNA here is from genome assembly GCA_947455585.1 of Comamonadaceae bacterium. Classification (GTDB taxonomy): domain Bacteria; phylum Pseudomonadota; class Gammaproteobacteria; order Burkholderiales; family Burkholderiaceae_C; genus Limnohabitans. Next base: position 1,035 of record CANGOY010000054.1, on the reverse strand, counting down.
CGTTGAAGATGAAGAAGCCCAAGGTCACAAAACCCATGTGCGCGACCGATGAATAAGCCACCAGCTTCTTCATGTCTTCTTGCACCATGGCCACCAAGCCCACGTAGACCACGGCCACGAGTGACAAAGCAATCATGAGCCACGCGAATTCGCGTGCGGCATCAGGTGCGATGGGTAATGAAAAACGCAAGAAACCATAAGCGCCAAGCTTCAACATGATGGCAGCCAACACGGCAGAACCACCGGTAGGCGCTTCCACGTGCACATCTGGCAACCAGGTGTGCACAGGCCACATGGGCACCTTCACAGCAAACGCTGCAAAGAAGGCAAAGAACAACAAGGTTTGTGCATGCGCTGGCAATGGCAATTTGTACCAAGTCGCCAAATCGAAGCTGCCGCCCGATTGGGTGTAAAGATAGATCAAGGCTACCAGCATCAACAAAGAACCCAGCAACGTGTACAAGAAGAACTTGAACGCTGCGTAGATTTTGTTCGGGCCGCCCCAGATACCAATGATCAAATACATTGGAATCAACGTGGCTTCAAAGAACACGTAAAACAGCATGCCGTCGACCGCGCTGAACACGCCAATCATCAAGCCACTCAAAATCAAGAATGCGCCCATGTATTGGTTCACGCGCTCGGTGATGACTTCCCAACCGGCGATCACAACAATCACCGTGATGAAAGCGGTCAACAAGATGAACCACAAAGACAAGCCGTCCACGCCCAGGTGATAGAACACATTGAAGCGCTCAATCCACATCGATTTTTCAACAAATTGCAAAGCTGCAGTGCTGGTATCGAAGCCACTGTAGAGCGGCAACGTGACGGCCAAACTGATGATGGAACCGATCAATGCGACCCAGCGCACGACCTTTGCATGTTCGTCACGCCCAAAGGCGAGCAAGATGACGCCAAACAGAATTGGCGTCCAAATGGCAAGGCTCAATAAACCCATTTTTTATTCTCCTTATTTGAGCCAGACGAACCACGTCATCAGCAAGAACACGCCCAAGATCATGACCAAGGCAT